>CAYYFC010000001.1:0-66720 GCA_964471215.1 uncultured archaeon
ACTTAAACAAGGAAGGGATGATTCGTAGGAAGAACAACAGCAAGAATTTGAGGAAAAGGATAGCTAGAGTAAGCTGGATTAACATAATGAAAGAAGTAGAGCGGAGAGGTGTTGTCAAGAAAGTAGATCCTTATTTAACATCCAAGACCTTCTCCAGATGTGGGTTTATAGTCAAAGACCTGAAGGGGCAAGTCTTTTCCTGTCTCAACTGCGGATTGGTAATCGACAGACAGAAAAACGCTTGTGTAAACATTTATCTCAAGATGAAGGGCTTTTCCCACAGCTATAAGTGGTGGGAGAGGTTTGTAAGACCTCTCCTAAGCCAAGAGCTGTGGGTGGGGTTGCCCGGATCGAGACGGAGACCGATGATATGCTCTCCGATGAAAGGAGAGCTGAGGTTTATGAAGTCTAAACCCTTCATGGAGGAATTCTCACGAATTTCTTCTATAAACCTCTACGAAGGGTAAACCCCTGTGGGAAGCTCCGAACGAGGATGTCGTTAAGGAGATAGTTAAGAGAGTTCTGGGATCTCCACCGGCAGATCCGGTAATAAGGGTTAAAAAGGTTCTGTAATATTCAGAAATAGTAGTAATATTCACCTCTTGCCTTCTGTTCCCTGTCCAATCTTGATCCCAGCTTGTTAACCCTCGGTCTCTTTGTCTCCTCATCTCTTCTAAAGGTAATACCTAGATCGGCCAGAAATGTGTTCATACCATCTCTCATGTTCATAGGTCTTCTCGCGATCCCTTCTTTACCGGGTTCGCCCTGAAAAACCATCAACCTATCGCTTATCATATCGATTAGATATATGTCGTGATCGACAACCAGAACGCTCTTAGACATGTTTAACGCAAACCTTCTTATAATCCTCGCAACCTCCATTCTCTGCTCAGCATCCAGATGAGCTGAAGGCTCATCCAGAAGGTAAAGATCAGCCTCTCTCAGAAGACATGCAGCAATCGCAACTCTCTGAAGCTCTCCACCACTCAACTCTGTTAAATTCCTGTCCATGAGCCTTTCGATGTCAAGCGGTTTTATCAGCTCTGTTTTGTAATAGGATGAATCAACCATGGGATTTATCTTCCTCAAGAACATACCAACACTCATTTCCACATCAGCCCTTACATACTGCGGTTTATATGAAACCTTTAAATTTAACTTTATCTTCTTTTCATCATCCTGCAAAACTCCTGCTAGTATTTTAACAAATGTTGACTTTCCCGTTGCGTTCTGTCCAACAACACCCAATACCTCTTCCTGTCTTATATCCCCGGCCTCCACGCTAAGTTTAAAACCGTCAAATGTCTTTTTAAATTTGGGGTACTCCACAAGAACCTTCTCACTCATCTCCTGTCTTGGCTGGAATATTTCAAATTCTATCGGCTTTTCCCTGATTCTAACGTTTTCCTCGACGAGATAACCTCTCAGATACTGGTTAATTCCAACTCTGGCACCTTTTGCACTCGTTATTACGCCGTAAACACCTGGCTGACCGTAGCTTATGTGAACGAAGTCTGCGAGCATATCGAGTATTGCCAGATCATGCTCGACTATTAAGATGGGCTTCTTCTCAGCTCTCTCCTTTATTATCTTCGCAGTGTTTATCCTCTGATATATATCGAGATAGGACGTTATCTCATCCAAGAAGTAAAAGTCTGCATCTTTCATGAGACATCCGGCAATGGCCATTCTCTGAAGCTCTCCACCGCTTAAATCCCTAACATCTCTGTCCAAGCAATTCTTTAAATTTAGCCTTTCTACCATTTCATCCATTATTCCCAATTCATCCACCTTTTTAAGTAAATCCCTAACAGTCTCCTTGTACACCCTCGGTATGGCCTCGATGTACTGTGGTTTAAGACTGACCCTAATTCTTCCATCTGCCAGATCCTTCATATAATTCAGTAGCTCAGTTCCCGCAAATCTTTCGAATACCTCCTCCCAACTGGGTTCAACATCTCTGCCAAGATTTGGCCTTAGCTGACCTGTAAGAATCCTCACAGCAGTCGTCTTTCCAGTACCATTCGGACCCAGAAGACCCACGACGTAGCCCTTTCTCGGAATCGGAAGGTTATATAAAATAAATCCGTTTTTTCCATACCTATGCACTTCTCTACCTTTAAGTTCTACAGGCAGTCCGACAATTGATATCGCCTTAAACGGGCATTTTTTAACGCATATTCCACAGCCTACACAGAGTTCCTCTGAAATAACAGCTTTTTCGTTGATGACTATGGCTTCTGAACCAGTTCTTATCAACGGACAGTATTTCACACATTCATGTGAACACTTTTTCGGCTGACACCTTTCTCTATCGACCACAGCTATTCTCAACTTGGACATCCATGTCAACCCTTCATTCTTTTTTCCCACTTACCTAAACTGTTAATAATCTTTATTTTGAAGAATCAAATCGATAGCACGGTAATAAACTCGTTATAACGATTTATACCATCGATAACTCTCATAGTTTAAAAAAGTTTACGCGTCAGTAATTCAGGAGGATTGTCCAGGTTATGTACCAAGATGAAAAAGTCATGAAACCTATGAGCGCCCAGTCCTTCGATTCCAAGCTAACCTTAAGCCTTGGCAGTATGAACTTGTTTAGGTATATGAGGAAGACCAGTATTATTATACCCAGAGGATCTCTCTTCCTAATCTCTCCGCTGATAACAAACGACAGAATTCCAGCTATGCATCCCAGTAAAAGAGGTATAAACGTCTTTAACAGTCCCTCCCTATACTCTTTCATCATATCACCCGAACACGGGTCTTTGCGATAGCAACATCGGTAAAGGTAGCTGCTTAAACGGTTTTCCCTCACACTCACTCCTAATCATGTTGACTAGTTCATCTACGCTCATTTTAACCCTTTTTGACTCCTTTATAGTCGATTCACGTCTAATCGTCACGGTTAAAAATCCACCTTTAATCTCCTCCTCCCCTATTACGGCTATGTACGGTATCCATTCGGTTGAAGCATCTCTTACCTTTTTAGCAAGTGTTTCATCCCTGTCGTCGACATCCACCCTTATGTTTCTCCTCCTTAAATCCTCGGCGATTTTAATCGCGTGATCGAGATATCTATCTGATACGGGTATTATCCTGACCTGGGTTGGTGATAGCCACGTGGGCAGCATAGGTAATAGACCTCTCTCCTTCTGCATGTATGCCTTTTCGAGTAAAGCGTACATGCATCTCTCTATCGCTCCGCTTATAGAACAATGCAGTATCAGAGGCCTTTTCTTCTCCCCCTTCTCATCTATATAGCTTATATCGTATCTCTCGGCATTTTCCACATCTATTTGAACTGTGGAAAGTGCTGAAGCCTTGTCGAGAGAATCTATAAAATTCGATTCAAACTTTACTATGAAGTAGAAGAATCTCTCATTCCACATCTCAACCAGTATCGGTTTCTTTAACACGTCAACTATGGAATACAGGAATTCCTTATTTTTTTCAAAGAAGTCTCTAGTAACCCTTACGGCAATTTCGTAATCTTCCGGTTCAAGTCCTATTTCTCTCAAAACCTCAATTGAAAGTTTGTACTGTTTCAGGAATTCTTCCTTTGCCTGCTCGAGATCTCTGACGATGGTGTGCATATCGGGCATCGTAAACGCTCTAAGCCTCCTCAGTCCCACTAGTTCACCTCTCTGCTCTTTTCTAAAAGAATACCTCGTCAGTTCGTAAAGTTTTAGAGGTAAGTTCCTGTAGGTTATTACGGCATCATGGGTAATCAGGAACTGCCCGAAGCAGGCTGCAAATCGCAAAAAGAATTCTCTCTTATCTCCGCTCAATAGGTACTGCCTCGCCGGAAATCTTTCAAGGTATCTCCTCAGCGACGGGTGGGATCTATCATACATTATGGGTGTCTCGAGCTCCATCGCACCGTATTCTATGCACTTCATAGTTATGAACTCCTCGAGAAGACTTTTTATCAGCCTTCCCTTTGGATAATACCTCAAATGCCCAGAATCCGATGCCGGTTCGTAATCTGCTATCTGTAATCTCTTCATGTATTCCACATGAGGTGGAATTCTGTCAACAAACCTTCTCTTAGAAATCTCGTAGTTGACAAATTTTTTCAGGTTTTCGTGATTTTTGAAATCGAATTTATCAACCTCTATCAGTTCTCTATCCGGTGTCAGGATGTACCAGTAACTCCTGACCTTTTGTTCAGCTCTTAAAGCTTCCGTTATCTCTCTATCTTCTTCCGCCTTAATCTCTCTAGATAACTCGCTTAACGGATGACCTTTGCACGATATCTTGAACGATTTATACCAGCCGAACGGTGCCCTATGAACTTCGAAGGAATCCTTGAGCTTTTGTTCAAGATCTCTTAAAACGGATATTGCCGTATCGGAATCCGCTAGATTTGACGAAAGATGTGCATAGGGGTATATCACTATCCTCTCAGCCTTAACCTTTCTAGCAATATCCCTTATCTCATCAACGGCCTTATCCGTAACCTCTTCGTTATCACCCCTTTCAACTGCCGTAAAAACGACTAAAGCCTCATCAACTCTTTTACGTTTTTCCTTATATTCTTCGGCAACCTTAGTCTTCTTCTTTACCTCATATTCGATATAATCAGCATGAATAAATAGGAGTTTCATGAAAAACAAGAAATCCAATTGACTTTAAACTTTTCCATAACTATTTATTTAGTGCTGTGATTTTTCATTTTATGAAAGAATGTCTGGAAACGATATTTAGTAGGGTCTCTATTAGAAAATTCAAGCCTGATCCAATTCCGGATGAAGTTATAATCGAGATACTGAAAGCAGGAAATGCGGCGCCATCTGCGGGCAATCTGCAGGCAAGGGATTTCATAGTTGTAAAGGATAAAAACACGAAGAGAAGACTTGCCAGAGCGGCGTTAAATCAGATGTTTATAGCCGAAGCACCTGTTGTAATCGTCGTATGCGCGAATTATCCGAGAAGTATGAGGGTATACGGTGAAAGGGGAAAGCTTTATGCTGAACAGGATGCCACAGCCGCTATAGAGAACATACTTCTCGCAGTGCACATGCTAGGTCTGGGTGCGGTCTGGGTGGGAGCGTTTGATGAGGCTGAGGTCTCAGATGTACTGGGAATTCCCAGCTACGCCAGACCTATGGCAATAGTCCCGATAGGACATCCGGCAGAAAGACCTAGGAAAAGAGAAAGGTATCCGATCGAGTACCTTACTCACTGGGAGAAGTGGTAGTTTTGAATTTAACGTAAATCGATGCAAGTTATTTGCGTAAGTATAAAACCTGCGTATTTATATTTATAATTTCTCCCATTAGCGTTCCGTCAGGCATGTTTTTGCTTTAACAGTATATCATATTGCTCATGGTATCTATTCCTTAACCGTTCACATCTGATGACGTTAGAGAACGGATCTCTGTGAAAAATAGATTTCTTAAGTGCGGGGGGTGGGATTTGAACCCACGAACCCCTACGGGACCGGACCCTCAATCCGGCGCCTTTTCCTGACTCGGCAACCCCCGCTCAGATGTCTTATAGACATTAAGATATAAGAGGTTTTTGTTCGAGTGTGCTAACAAAACCTATTTATGGACGTATTTAATTAGCAACAAATTATTTAACATGTGTGCCAATTCCTTCCTTAATGGAAACGTTAATGGAGATGGCAAAAAAAGGTGAGGCCCCGGAATGGCTCAAAGAAGTTTCAAAAAATGAAAAAATAGACCTTGAGGAACTTCTAAGGTTAATAGCAAGAGGAGAGGTTGTTGTACCAAAAAACGTTAATAGAGAGATAAGAAAACCAAAGGCGATAGGTAGGTACGTGACAACAAAGATAAACGCAAATGTAGGGACATCCATAGATTACATAAACGTAGATGAAGAGGTTGAAAAGGCTTTAATAGCCCAGAAATACGGTGCGGATGCAATAATGGATCTATCGACCGCCGGCGATCTCGATTACATAAGAAGGAGGATAATGGATGTAGTTGAAGTTCCGTTCGGAACAGTTCCTATATATCAGTCCGCGAGGATGAAGAAGATAGTTGTGGACATGGACGAAGACGATTTTTTTAAATCGGTGGAAAAGCACGCAAAGGACGGAGTAGACTTCATGACAATCCATGCAGGAGTTAACTGGATTACTGTTGAGAGATTGAAAAGATCCAATAGGTTGCTGGGAGTTGTTAGTAGAGGAGGGGCGATAATAGTGGGTTGGATGCTCCACAATGAGATGGAAAACCCGTACTATAAGCACTTCGATTATCTGCTCGAAATCTTAAAGGAATATGATGTGACTGTAAGTTTGGGTGATGCATTCAGGCCGGGCTGCATTTACGATGCTGATAGGGTTAAATACGAGGAATACATAATTCTCGGTGAACTTGTTGAAAAATGTAGAGATGCAGGGGTTCAATGCATAGTTGAAGGGCCCGGTCACATGCCTATCGACGAAATAGAGAGTTCTGTGAAGACTATGAAGATCGTTACAAAAAACGCACCTCTCTACCTTCTGGGACCTCTCGTCACGGATATAGCATTGGGATACGATCACGTCGCCTCAGCGATAGGTGCCGCCGTAGCTGGAATGGCAGGTGCAGATTTCATATGCTATGTAACACCCGCGGAGCATCTGGCATTACCGAGCGTTGAAGATGTCAAGGAAGGAGTTATAGTGACAAAGATTGCGGCGCACGTAATAGATCTCGTTAAGGAGGGTGTTAGGGAGAGGGCTAGAAAAGTAGATTACGAAATGTCTCTGGCAAGAAAGAATTTTAACTGGAAAAAACAGTTCGAGATTGCGATAAATTCTGAAAAGGCAAGAGAAATTTGGAAAAAGAGGAGGTCTAGATTTGCCTGCTCGATGTGCGGAGATCTGTGTGCAATAAAGTTGATTGAAAGGGCTCTAAAGGAGAAAAATTAGATATTGATTATTTCTCCCGTTCTTTCAGTTATCTTAATACCGGGCAACCTTCTTTCAACTTCTCTCCTGAAATCATCCGATTTTAGAACTTCCAAAAATAACTTAACAGATTCCTTCTCGAGTCTATCCCTTCTGATCACAAAATCGTATTCTTCAGATCTTATAGGAATGAAATCCAATCCGTATCTATCGGCAACCGTTTTTATGCCAACGCCAACATCAGCTTTTCCCATAAGAACTGCAACTGCCACCGCTGTATGCGTTTTTGCTTCAACGTCATATCCCCTTATCCTTCTCTTTAAAACGTCGAAATCAACTCCTTTTTCTTCCGCTATCTTTTTTAAATTCATGTCTATCAGAACCCTTGTTCCTGAGCCCTTGTTTCTGTTTATGAAAGTTATGTCATCCCTTAACAGATCCTCAAACCCCTCTACATTCTTGGGATTGTTCTTTCTAACTATAAACCCCTGTTCTCTCTCGTAACCCTTTACTATTACAGCCTGACCTCTCAAACCATACTTCACTACAAATGGTACGTTGTATTCGTTTGTTTCTTCATCTAACAAATGTGTACCAGCTATGTCAGCCTCTCCTCTTTTTATGGCAGAAATACCATTCGTGGATCCAACATTTATCGTTTTTACACTTAAAGGCTTTCTTTTACATAGGATCTCAAGCAGTAAATCAATTCCGACACAATGACTTCCTATTATAACGAGATCAGCCAATTTTAGATCTCCGAAGAGATGAACGAGGACTTCTTCTCCCTCCTCAATGAACATCCTTTCCTCCGGAATTTCTATAAATCCATCAGCCTTGATCAATGCCGATACCGATCCAGAATAATCCGTGAACGGATACGCCATTAGTTCCTTTCCTTTAACAAGGCTGACGGGCATGAGTTCCCTCCTTCCCACCTCTGAAAAAATCCTTATCGGAGCTTTTGCCTTAACCTTTCTTAATTCCCTTTTATCTACACCGGCCAATCTCCTTATTAGAGGTGCGACGAACAGCTCGAATATCATCATAGCGGACACGGGATATCCAGGCAGCCCGAATATGATCTTATTCTTTTCATCCCAGAAAGATAAGGCGATAACAGTCGGTTTTCCAGGTTTTACTGCTATCCCGTGAATTAATATCCTACCGAACTCCTCCAGAATTCTGTATATCATATCACCGACTCCTGCCGATGTTCCGCCCGATACGACAACTATATCTGCAATTTTTAATCCTTCAACTATCTTTTTTCTAATCTCTTCCTCGTTATCTCTCGCTATTCCAAGAAGTACGGGTATTCCACCGTTTTCTATTACGCCTGAGTATATTACGTAACTGTTTACATCGTATATCTTCCCTATCTCAAGTTTTTCCCCCGGATCTTTTAATTCGTTTCCAGTTGAAATAATCGCAACAACGGGCTTCTTAAATACCCTCACCCTATTTATCCCCACAGATGCCAGAATTCCTATCTCTTTTGACGTTAAAATCGTACCCTTTCTTAGCAGGAGCTCTCCCGCCATTATATCAGATCCGGCAGAGGATATATTTGTCATTGGTGGAACCGATTTGTATACGAAAACGTTTCCTTTTTCGTCCATACTCGTGTACTCGACCATTACCACGGCGTTTGCACCTTTTGGAATTAACGCTCCCGTTGAGATTTCTGCAGCTTCACCACTTCTTACTTCAATATCGGGTATTTGTCCAGCCTCAACTCTTCCGATAACCTTCAAGACTACGGGATTGTCCTCCTTTGCATCGAATGTGTCCTCCGCTTTAACGGCAAATCCGTCCATCATTGCCCTGTCAAAGGGTGGGAGATCTATCGATGAATATACGTCTTCGGCAAGAACCCTTCCGTAAGCCTCGGTTATGCCCACATATTCAACCTCGCATTTCAATTCAATACCGGATAGTATCCTCTCGGCTTCCTCAACAGATACAAGAGATCTGAATATCTTTCTCTTCATGTTATCAGATCCCCGCTAGATGTTATGACATTGATCAAATAAACTTTTATACAGCGTATAGAGTTTAGATGTGGATCAATCTTTAGCACTGCTGATATCCATAGCGTTAATTCTGATACTGCTGAAATTCAGAATAGACATAGGAATTTCGATATTTATAGGATCTATGACTCTGGGATTTTTAACGATAGGATCTGATACATTTAGCAGATTCGTAGGCGTCATAATCTCGATTGATACGATAAAACTCATGGCTATTTTTCTGCTTGCCTTTACGCTTGCATACTCCATGCAGGAGTTAAGCTTGCTCGACGAATTCAGCAACTCGGTATTGTCCATATTCGGAAGGTCCAGCACATTTATAATTCCCGCTCTGGTAGGTCTTCTGCCCATGCCAGGTGGGGCAATAGTTTCGGCCGTTATGTTAAGGAACATAGTTAGTACGTTTAAAATCAGAGCGGAAGATGTAACGTATCTAAATTACTGGTTCAGACATGTATGGGCTACGATAGATCCGATATATCCCAGCGTGATAATAGCACTGGCAGTTTTGGAGATAAGCTATCTGGATCTACTGAAATCGACTTATCTGATAACTATTGCCATGATCGTATCCGGATCAATGTTTATCAGAAGGTTTTTGGGAAAACATAGGGGCGACAGGAGACTGTTCGGTCTGATATATCTATATCCGATTTTATCAGTTATATTACTAACTGTTTCGGGAATATACATACTCTACTCCCTTCTCATTTCAATAGCAATCCTATACATTCACAGGAGACCCGGATTTGACAGGTTAAAGGTTATAGCGGGGAAGGTCTTCAACGTAAAGATGATGATACTTGTGCTTGGTCTTCTTTTCTATAAAGATCTCATAAACTACACGAATTCAGCCCTTAGACTTCTTTTAAATTTAAGCATGCTTAACATACCTCTTTCTCTGATAGCTTTTATCATGTCCTTCCTGATAGGATTTGCAACGGGTATCGAAACGGGATATTCCGCAATAGCTCTACCCATTCTATCGCCTTTTATAGGAACGGGAGACGATATGATACCAAAAAACTTAATGCTTGTATTCGGTGCAGGATTGCTGGGAGTTATGATGTCCCCTCTGCATCTGTGCCTAATATTAACAACAGAATACTATTCTGCCGATTTGGGCAAGGTTTACAGGCGTCTAATACCATCAGGTGTCGTGCTTATGCTTATTATCTGCATTTTATACGTCATTGCATAGATCTTGTTAACCGATTGCAACCTTTATATATCTTTTGATAAAATCGTTTCAATGCTTATTGAATTGCCGAAACATACAGAGATATTCGGATGTATTAAGATTCACGAGGTTCAAAAAGTTTTAAAGCTAGAGTCAAAGAGGTTTGAAACCCCATTATTGAGGGGTATTTCGAAAGACGAAATCGACGACATGCTTTACCGTTTAACCGTTATAATTCCCGTAAAGGATGAGAAAATGCATCTGTTAGATGGTGTTCTGAAATCGATACCGCAGGGTTGCAACATAGTCATAGTTTCGAACAGTCAAAGGGAGGAAAAGGATATATTCAGGATGGAGTGCGACCTTATAACGAACTTCTACAAGGTTACAAGACATCCAACCATTTTAATTCATCAGAAGGATCCCGGGGTTGCTCTGGCATTTAAGGAAGTTGGATACGAAAAGATACTGGATAAGGATGGACTCGTTAGGGATGGTAAGGGAGAGGGTATGATAATTGGTATGCTTCTTGCGAAAATACTTGGAAGCGAATACGTAGGATTTACAGATGCCGATAACTACATTCCATGTTCTGTAAACGAGTATATAAGGATTTACGCAAGCGGATTTTGCATTTCAAATTCCCCTTATACGATGATAAGACTTCACTGGAGATACAAGCCGAAGGTAATGGGTGAAAGGCTTTACTTCAAGAAGTGGGGTAGGGTTTCCGAAATAACAAACAAGTATCTGAATATGCTCCTGTCATTCCAGACGGGATTTGAAACTCATATAATAAAAACGGGGAATGCTGGAGAGCATGCAATGTCGATAAAGCTCGCAGATGTCATGGCTTACTCAACTGGATACTCTATAGAGCCCTATCACTTCATATACCTATTTGAGGAATTCTGGAAAGGTGAAACAAAGTACAGAGAGGCTGTAAGTTCTGGAATAGAGATATATCAGGTTGAAACGTTAAATCCACACGTTCATGAGGAGAGGGGGGAGGAACACATAAAGGAGATGCTTTTGGAATCTCTATCAACTATATACCACAGCAGACTATCGAACGAGGATATAAGGTTAAAGATAATTGAGGAATTAAAGAGCAACGACGTTATAAGGAGGAGAAACGAGGTTAAGAAGAACATAATCATGCCTCCTCTGGAATGTATAGACATGAACAAGTTCATAAGAGTTCTCGAGGATTATTCAGAAACGCTTATAAGGTTTGATTAAATCCGGTATATATGTACGTAATATTCACAGATCTTGACGGAACTCTACTGGATGAGAACTATTCTTATAAAGGAGCGGAATCTGTATTGAAAAAATTAAAAGATTTGAAAATACCTGTTATATTTTGCTCTGCAAAAACAAGGGCAGAACAGGAAGTTATAAGGAGAGATATGGGGATAAACGATCCGTTTATAGTTGAGGATGGATCCGCAATTTATATACCAAAGGGTTATTTCGGAAAGAGAAAGGGTGAGGTCGTGGACGATTACGAAGTTTTGATACTGGGTGTAAGGTATGAGGTGATAGTTGAAAAGATAAAGGAGCTTCGTAAGAGATATGATATAAAGAGCTATTACTTCATGAGCGATGAAGAAGTTGCGGAGGTAACGGGGCTTGACTTAAATTCTGCAAGACTTGCGAAAGCCAGAGAATTTAGTGAAACCGTTGTTAAAGCTGATAAGGAGGCGATAGAGGAATTAAAAAAGCATTTCAACGTTCTGATAGGTGGCAGGTTCATACACGTGTACGGGAAGGAAGCCGATAAGGGTAAAGCTGTGAGAATTCTGACTGAAATGTACAGGGAGATATACGGCGATGTCATAACGGTAGGAATCGGTAATTCTTATACAGATGAACCCCTTCTCAAATCCGTTGACATACCTGCTCTTGTTAAGAATCCCGATGGTAAATGGGTTGATCTTGATCTGAAAAACGTATATAAGGCCGATGGTATAGCAACGGATGGATGGTCTGAGGTCATAGAGAAATTCGTACTGAGCAGCAGTCACACCTGATCAAATCGCGAAAAGATTATTCAAAAGTATTTCTATAATTTCAACAAAAGATTTAAAAATTATCATGCCAAAAGTTTTTCAGCCCTGCGCTTTGAGGTGATTGTATGGATGAGGAGAGTATGAACATCATATACCTCGTCCCGCATACACATTATGATGCGATCTGGATATTTACAAAAGAAGACTATTTTTACATAAATATAGATTTGATTTTGAAAAAGGTTGTAGATATGCTTGAAAAGACGGATGATTACAAATTCCTTCTGGAACAGGTTTACTTGCTTGAGGAGGTTGAGAGGAGATATCCCGAGCTATTTAAAAAGATAGTTGAGTTTGTGAAAAAGGGTAGGATAGAGATAGCCGATGGAGAATATCTAATGGCAGATACTATGCTCCCGCAAGAAGAGACGCTCATCAGAGAGATACTCGTCGGAAAGAGATGGATTAAGGAGAAATTCGGGGTAAACGTGGAGGTTATGTGGCAGGCTGATAGCTTCGGACTCAACGCACAGCTTCCGCAGATATACAGGAAATGCGGGTATAAATACGTTGCATTCAGAAGGGGATGCCCAGAGAACAAACCATCCGAGTTCATATGGGAAGGACTTGACGGAACGAAGATAATCGCGCACTTCATGCCACTCGGTTACAGGGCGGGATTGAATCTAAACAAACTTGAAGAGAGCTATGTTAAGTTGAAGAGACTCGCCGCTTCAAATCATATATTAATGCCCTCAGGTAGCGGTGTAACGATGCCGCAGGAAGAGACTTCAGAAGTGGTTAAAAACTGGAACACAACGCATGACTCGATAATGAAAATAGCGACACCATCAGAATTCTTTAAGGAAATAGAAAAGATAGCCGATAGATTACCTGTAAGAAAGGGAGAGATGTACTGCGGAAAGTATTCGGAGATATTCCCGGATACGGCATCGAGCAGAATATGGATTAAGAAGAATCTCAGGAAGTTTGAAAACTGGCTTATAAGCTTTGAGAGATTCGCGACTATAAACGGAATACTTGGAGGTGAAGATCACAGCGAGGAAATAAAGGATTGCTGGAAGAAGGTTCTTTTTTTGGCATTTCACGACGTAGTTCCCGGAACTGGTATGGACGCTGGATACGAGGAAGCAAAGCACTTTATAGGATTTTTAAACACAAAACTCTCATACCTGACCCCCAGAGTTTTAAAATCGATCATAGAACTAGATTCGGATGGAGAGGATTACGGCGATATAGTCGTCTTCAATCCTTTATCTTGGGATGTATCAAACTGGGTTGAAGTTGACTTGAACTTCGATGAGGGTCAGGTATACAAAATTGAGGGGCTGAAGAGCGGTGAGGAAGAGATTGATGTTGAAGTTATAAGGTTTAGAAGGTATGAGGATGAATCTCTGAGCTACGCGAGAATAGGATTTGTTGCAAACGTCCCTGCACTTGGGTACAAGGTTTACAAGATTATAGAGAGAAAGCCGAAAAAGAAGACTAAGAACTTTATAAGAATTATCGGAAACACGATAGAAAACAGGTTCTTTAACGTCAGCTTCTCGCCCGAAAGCGGATTGATCGAAGTCGTTAAGAACGGTAAGAAGATATTCAGAGGGAACGAGATAGTTATAGAGAGTGAGATAGGTGACCTGTACTACCACAAAGAGGAGTTAAAGACACCAATTAAGACCGAGAATGGAGAAGGAATAAGGTACGGATCCTTCAGGGTTAAAAGCTTCTGGATAGAAAAATCGCCTTTAAGAAGAGTCATAAACATAGAAACGGATTACTATTCGCTGAGATGGCCTTACAGGCTTATAGATAAATTAAGACCTATGATCTGGAGGCATAGATACGTAAGCTTTAGAAAGAAGATAGTAGTTTACAGGGATTTACCGAGAATAGATTTCATAACGGTGGTTGATAATAGGCATCCGAGGATAAGGTTGAGGGTGAGGTTCAGAACCGATATAAGAGTACCGGAATACGTCTGTGAAACTCAGTTCGGTGCAATTACGAGAAAGACCAATCAGTATTACTTTAAACCAAAGGATTGGGTTGAAAAACCTTCTGGAGTTTTTCCCAGCCTTAGATGGATAGATTACAGCGATGGAGAAAAGGGATTAACTGTTATAAATAGAGGAAACCCCGAAAACGAGGTGAGAAATGGGGATATATACATAACGCTTCTTAGATCCGTCGACATGCTATCAGATGGAAGTGCAGGCCCGGCTATTCCTGTTCCGGATGCAAGAGAGCTTAAGAAATATGTCTTTAGCTATGCCGTACATCCGCATGAAGGTGATTGGAGATCTGCAAAGTCTTATAAGCACGGTTATGAGTTCAACTATGATTTAATAGCCCTTCAGCTGCCAAGGGCAAGAAAATATAGGATGAGCAGATCGTTTTTGAGTATAGAACCCGATAACGTAATATTGACAGCTCTAAAGAGATCGGAAGACAACGATGGAATAATAATAAGATTTTATGAAGCGGAAGGAAAGGAAACAAATGCAACCATAACGTTCTTCAAGGAGATAAAGCATGCCGAAGTCGTGAATATGATCGAAGAAAAAGACAATGAGTTCGATAAGGATATAAAAGTGGATGGTAACAAGATATACGTTAGGATGAATCCGTTCGAGGTCGTAACACTAAAGATCAGAGTTTAACTCAACGCCGCTTTTGCATAAAAAAGCTTAAGTCGCATACGACTTCTAAGAGCATTTTTAGATATTTCTTCATACCATGAAACGAGCAGAAAGTATTCCACCGGTTAAAAGACTATTGTGAGATTTGAAAATTTCTGCTCTCCTTAATGCGATAAATAACATTATTACTTCTTCCTTCCTTATCTTTCGGGGAAGAAGAAGGGTAACTAGATGTTTAAACATCCTCTGTTTCCCTTGGGTTTTTCCTAATTTAAAAAATCGAAAAAACATCCCATCGTGATTAATCGATGATAAAACTTAATTTACAATTTGAAGAACATAAAGCATGGAATTTAGTATGTCAAAAAATCTTTACGAACAGGCTGTTAAACTTATGCCGGGAGGCGTGAGTAGTCCGGTGAGGGCTGTGAAACCATTTCCATTCTACACATCATATGCAAGAGGCTCGAAGATATACGATGTCGACGGAAATGAATACATAGATTACTGCCTAGCATATGGTCCTCTCATACTAGGTCATTCGAATCCAGTTATAAAGAGATCATTGGAAGAACAGATTGAAAAAGGATGGTTATACGGTACGCCAACAGAGATAGAAATAGAATACGCAAAATTAATAATAAAACTATATAAAAGTATAGAAATGGTTAGATTTGTGAACACAGGATGTGAGGCAACGATGTCGGCAATAAGACTTGCAAGAGGTTTCACAAATAAGGATAAGATACTGAAAATTGAGGGAAGTTATCACGGTGCTCATGACTGTGTTCTCATAAAGGCCGGTAGCGGTGCAACAACTCATGGTATCCCGAACTCTTTGGGAGTACCTGCGGATTTTGTAAAAAATACTCTGCAGGTTCCATTTAACGATATCGAGATGTTTAACGAAATTGTTGAAAAGAACAGGGATGACCTTGCATGCGTTATCATGGAGCCTGTTATGGGTAACGCAGGATTAATACTTCCGGAAAACGGTTATTTAAAGGAGGTTAGAAAGATTACCGAGGAAAACGATGTTCTATTGATATTCGATGAAGTCATAACAGGATTTAGACTTGCATTGGGAGGAGCTCAGGAATACTATGGAGTTGAGGCGGATATAACGACTCTGGGGAAGATAGCGGGAGGAGGACTACCGATTGGTGTTGTTGGAGGTAAAAGGGAAATAATGGAAGAGTTTTCACCATCGGGTAGGGTTTACCAGGCCGGAACATTTAGCGGGAATCCATTGAGTCTCATAGCCGGGTACAATACGATTAGATTCATAATCGATAATGACGTGCTTAAGTATGTAAACAAGAGAACTGAGGAACTTGTAAGAGGCATAGAGGAACAGATGCCGAGAGATGTATCAATAGGTAGTATCGCTTCGATGTTCTGTATATATTTCGGTGAGAGACCTAAGAATTATTCTGATGTTCTAAAGCTTGACAGGGAAAGATATCTAAAGTTTTACTGGAGTTTACTAAAAAACGGCATATTCTTCCCTCCATCTCAATTTGAAACCTGCTTTGTTAGTTATGCGCATACGAGAGATGATATCGAGAAAACGATAGAGGTCGTTATAAGATGTCTGAAAGAATCGTAGTTGGGACTAGGGGTAGCAAGCTCGCACTGGCCCAGACGAAGAAAGTCGTCGATATTCTGAAGAGTGAGGGGTTTGAAGTAGAGGTAAAGATAATAAAAAGCACAGGAGACATAATGAAGGATAAACCGCTTTATGAATTTAAGAAAAGCGGTGTATTTGTCAGAACACTTGAAAATGCACTAGTAAAAGGAGAAATAGACGTAGCCGTGCACAGTTATAAGGACATACCAAGCTCTATGCTTGAAGGTGTTGTAGTGGCAGCCGTTTTGGAAAGGGACACACCCAACGATGCATTCATTTCGAGAGATGGCACGGATATTAACAGAATTAAGAGAAATGCAGTGATAGGCACATCAAGCCTCAGAAGAAGGTCTCAACTGAGTATATACCGTCCCGATCTCGTATTTAGAAATATAAGGGGTAACGTTGATACGAGGATAAGGAAGTTGATGAACGGCCTGTACGATGCAATAGTTCTGGCTGAAGCTGGAATTGTCAGGCTGGGATTGAATTTAAGATACCAGAGACTTCCTATTGAAAAATTCGTACCTTCGGCAAATCAGGGGATTATAGCTGTTCAGACAAGAAGCGAGGATAAGGATCTCGTAGAATTTATGAATGATAAAAGGACGTGGATGGAGGCAAGCATTGAGAGGGCTGTTATGAGAGTTCTCGGTTTTGGATGTGCTATACCTGCCGGGATTTATGCCGAACACGTGGGGAAAAGGATCAGATTGCTCTGCCAGATAATAAGGGATGGAAAAGAATACAGAGTCGACGAGTTTTTAAATCCAAGAACAGCGATTGAAGAAGCTGTGGAAATTGCTAGAGACTTGAAAGAAGAAGTTCAAAAACATTCCCGATAAAGTCAATTGTGATAATTTCCTAGATGCAGACTCTACAGCCAGTCGACATGTAAAACGAATGTTGTTAATTAAGGCTGAGAGAACGGTTAGTCTTTCTCAAAATTTTGCAAAGATGTTAAATATTAACGATACGAATCTTAAGATAAATGACGGGAAAGGTTTACATAGTCGGAGCAGGGCCTGGTAGTCTTGATCTCCTAACACTTAAAGCTATCAAGGTTTTAAAGGAGGCCGATGTAATATTATATGACGAATTGATAGGTGATGAGATAAAGGATTTCCTGAAGACGCTGAATGCAGATTTAATCGATGTCGGAAAAAGATCAGGAAGACATAAGAGGAGACAGGACGAGATAAACAGATTGCTTGTGGAGCTTGCTAGAAATGGTAAAAAGGTTGTTAGATTAAAAGGTGGAGATCCATTTGTATTTGGTAGAGGAGGAGAAGAGATAGAATTTCTAGCGGAAAACAGAATTCCATTTGAAGTCGTCCCCGGAATTACGTCGGCAATAGCTGTTCCCGCATATGCCGGTATTCCTATTACCCATAGGGATTTCGATCCTGCTGTCGTTTTTATAACCGGAAGAGAGGCAAAAGAAAGGCTTAAATGGTCAGCCCTTGCAGATCTGAATGCGACCATAGTTATTCTGATGGGCTTATCTAACCTTGAGAGAAATGTAAAAAATCTCATAGAGCACGGTAAGGATCCGAGGACACCTGTTGCAATAATTGAGAGGGGTTGCACAAAGGAGCAGAGGGTTATAGTTTCGGATTTGGAAAATGTTGTCAGGGTTGCTAAGGATTCGAACGTTAAGCCCCCGGCTGTAATAGTCATAGGAGATGTCGTTAAGGTGAGGGATAAGGTTAAAGACTTCTTAATATTTGATTGATGTATGCTTGATGTAATAAATGATATGATTAAAGTGGGGAAAAAACTGGCAGTATACAGGCTTATAGATGGAGCTAGTGGGAACATGAGCTACAGGATTAAAGATCTAATAGTGATTACGAAAACAGGTGCCATACTGGATGAGCTTACGCCGAAGGATTTCGTTGTGCTTAGGATCAACGAGAATTCTGAAAGGGCTTCCAGCGATCTAAATGTCCATAAGGCCGTATATATGAATACTGACTACAGGGCAATTCTTCACTGTCACGGAATCTACAACGTTATACTATCATTCATAAACGATGAGATAAAGCCGATAGATCTTGAGGGTAGGATATTCTTAAAAAAAGTTGAAGTTGTCGAGGGAGAATTTGGAAGCGATGAATTGGCGGAAAAGATAGCTGATAGAATTAAAAGGTACGGGATCGTAGTCGTCAGGGGACATGGAATATACTCAGCAGGAAAAAGCATACATGAGGCCTTTAACAAGGCGTGCTATCTCGAGCACTCCTGCGAAATCTTATATAAATACAGCATTCTGGAAAGATGATAGTAGCTGTTGCCAGAGCAAGAAAGGATGCCAAGGCATTAAGACATGCGCTGGATTGCGAGATTATGAGCCTAGGAGGTATAAGGAGCTTTAAGGATTTTGATCTATCTCAGCTTAAAGATAAGATACCGATATTTTTCTTTGGAAGGGATGAAATTGAATTGGCAGATGAAATAGAAGAGGAGATTTCCAAGATGACACCGATATACCAGATTGTCATTTTGAGTAAGAAGGCGGTTAGAAACACGAGAATTGAGGAGATAAGATCTATGTTCGAGCTTGCAAAGGCTAGGATAAGACTTGGATTTAAATTCGACGATGTCTTCATTTTTAGCAACAGGGATCATATAGGAATCGACGTTGATCCTGATTACGATGCCTATTTCATAATAGGAAGGAATTTCGTTGAAAATACAAGAAGGATTTTCGGGATAGATGTCGAAGAAGGAAACCTTGTTATAAGGAAGATGTACAACGAAGAATGGATATACTGCCCTGAGCTAAAGGCGATTATAAGTAAGAAAATAGGAGAAGAACCTTCTGTAAAGTTTCATAAGAGCTTTAAACCTAAAAGGATCGATATAGATGAAATGATCGCCAGAAATAGGAAATGGTTGAAGAAACTAGAAGAGATATCCATCAGCTTTATCAGAGAGAATGCTAAAGGTTCTGCTGGCGTACCTTTTAGCGGTGGAAAAGACAGTACTGCTGCTCTAATAATTGCAAAAAAAGCACTGGGAAATGTGAAGGCTCTGTACGTAAGGGTTAAGGATTACGAAATGCCCCATACAGAGGATTACGTTGAATACGTCTGCGATAAACTAAACGTTGAACTCATTAAGGAAACAGTCGAATTTGACGTTAGGAAATACGGATTTCCCACACACGATAACAGATGGTGTACAAGGATAAAAATGGAGGGTTTGAAGAAAATTGCGACTGACACACTAATAGTTGGTGATAGAGAAGCTGAGAGCAGAATTAGAAGATATAGACCTGAGATACTGAGGAGGATAAGAACAGAGCTTTTCCCGATAAAGTACTGGAGTGCCGGTATGGTTCAGCTTTACGTACTGATGAACGGATTAAAGCTTCATCCCCTTTACTATAAGGGATTCTACAGACTTGGCTGCACGATCTGTCCGTCTCTGAGCGGATGGGAGATTTCACTGCTAAAATTCCTGAACGCATGATGATATCAGGGATGTGTGTAGACTGCTATGAGTTCATCGTTTTTGAATGACTCGAGCCTGCAAAAAGCAAATCTTTCAAACTGAACGACATTGCCTATATCGTTTAATGCATTTCTTTCCGCCAACCCCTCGTAATCCCTTTCAATTCCGTAAATATAACATTTGACAGAATCTTCATCCGATAACCAGTGAATTATATTCCTACCTTTTTTTGCATCTTTAAGTTCAAATCCTTCAAATTCAAAGATTTTTCTGTCCTTATCCTTAAGCCTTATATTGCAGAAGTCCTTAAGTCTTATTACATCACCTTCTCTTAACCTTTCGAAGTCATCTCTTGATATATAAACAGTATCGGCACCGTTTAGAACTCTGTAATCATCTTTTCTCGGGTTTAATGGTATTTTAACAGAAATTCTTTTGCAAATTCCATCTATTTTTATTTTAACTGGATCACATACAAAGAAATACCTATTTGCCATCTGATCAACTATTTTTCTGTTTTCGGCATACAGATTTTTTATACTTATAGATAAATCATTTTCTCCGATACCTAAAGATATAAAGAACCTTCTTATAGCCTCTGGTCTGAAACCTCTTCTTCTTAAAGCTCTTAATGTCGGAAGTCTATGATCATTCCAGTCCTTATACTTTCCAAGTTTTATCTCCTCCTTTAACTCACTGGTTGAAAGCTTTCCAAATTCATATATGCTTATCCTCCCCCAATGCTTTGTTATGGGGTATTCCCATCCGAAATACCGATAGATGTACCTCTGTCTGAGCTCTGAATCCCTAAGATCCTTTCCCCTTATTATATGTGTTATTCCAAGTAAATGATCCTCTATTGCCGATTCGAAGTCCAATGTTGGCCATACATGGAATTTATCGCCGACCAAGGGATGCTCTTCATATATAATTCTAAAAGCAACCCAATCCCTTATTGCAGGATCCTTATGCTTCATATCGGTTTTTATCCTTATTACAACCTGCCCCTCCTCATACTCGCCTTCCAGCATTCTCTCCCAGACTTCAAGAGCTTGTTCTATTGAAGTATTACGATGAGGACAGTTTACACCATTTTCTCTGTACTTTTTAAATTCGTCCTTTGAACAAAAGCAAGGATAGGCCTTTCCCGTCTCAAGTAATTCTTCACAGTATTTGTAATACGTTGGAATCCTCTTTGAAGCGTATATTACCTCATCCGGCTTGGCATCGAGCCATTCGCAATCCTCAATGTACCATTCGTAAGCCTCGATCATAGGCCTTTTAGTTCTCGGATCAGTGTCATCAAATCTAAGTATGAATTTACCATCGTAGATCTTGCAGTATTCACTGTTTATCACGATACCTCTGGCCGAACCCAGTGTTGCAGGCCCGTTCGGATTTGGCGCAAACCTCATGACAACTTTACCCTTCTCAGCACCCTCTAAGGGCGGTAGTTTTATTTCTCTCTCCTTCTTTTCAGGTTTTACATAGTAAATCTCAATAAGTCTCTTTCTTTCCTCGTTACTCAGAGATTCGAATTCCCTTATGCAATCCCTTACAGTTTGAATTACATCTTTTATCTTACTCTTCAGCTCTGGGTTCTCTGCTATAACCTTTCCTATTACGGCCTTTTCACTGGGTTTTCCGTATTTTACGGCATTTTGCACTATGTACTTCATTATTATTTCCTTCACAGAAAAAATTTTAATGAACTGTATATATCTGTTTCCTAAGATATCTTAAGAGCTTCCTCCAATCTTTTTATTCTTCTCTCCAAATCTCCGATATCGATGAACATTCTTTCAACCCTTCCGGCCAGAACACTTTTTAATGCCATCAGGAGCTCCCTTCCAAATCCCCTTTCTATACAGATCTCATCCACTTTCTCGTGATCGTATATACCTCTCTCCCTTGCGATAAGCTCGGCGAATTCGTGCGCGATTATGCCCTTTGTAACTTCATCGTCAACGGTATACACAACCGATATACCGTATACGTTTTCATCACTTTTATACAAAAATTCGGGATCAAATCCAAGTACTTCTCTGAATTCCTCAATCTTCATGGCAATTCCGGGAGAAAAAATATGTAATTGTGGATATGTTTTAATCAGGGACACCTTATCCTTTATCTCATCAAATTTTTCTCTGACCTCCAAAAAGATCTTCAGTACTTTATCCTCCATGAACGTTTAAACCTCTTCAAACCTATCCTTGAGCTTCTCAAGAACCTTTGGCAGCGTCGTATACTCCATCTCCTCTCTCGGTAATCTGTGGGGTTCGAAGGGTCCATGTCTTCTTATATAATCACATATCTCCATTGCCCTCATTCTCGTGTATTCAAATGCAGGATCGTCGAAGACATCAACAGGACCTATTAACATTCCATTGTTAAGCTGAAAACCAGCACCTATGCATCTCGGTGGACCGTCAAATCTCGTACACTTACTGTATCTGAACGGAACAGGGAGTATCGGACCGTTGTGACTTCCCCTCATCCATCCGCTTACCAGATGCGGAAATGCGAATGCCTCAAGTATTTCTCCGACAGCAGGTAATCCCGACTGCGCTCTTACAATCGCAACAGGATCGTCCTTTCCAACATACTCCCCTGCTATTTGATAAAGCTTCTCGGTACTTATCACGGCCACTGGCTCTTCTGGAGGTAACTTACCGCCTTCCTTCGGATATACCCTTTTTATGACATACCTGCTCTTAGCACCTATTAGTGCCAGTAGATCGTACATCTCTTCTGGAGTAGACATTATAACCCTTTTATGCTCCATTATATCCCAAACCTCAAATCTGAATCCCATATGCATCGAAGGATCGATGACAAGTCCAGCAGTGTTAAACGGATCCGCAAATATTTTGAATATGGGAAGGTTAAATGCACCCGGTTCTGTTTTATCCATCATGAAGACTATTATCGGTTCCGCCGGCCTTTCCGTAAATTCCATTTCGGCAACTCCTGGACCTAGTCCTCTTATATTACCAGAAAATGCATCGGCAAGCAGATCCTGTCCGGCACCATATAGCTTTAATTCCTTGGCTTTTTTTGCACACTTTTCAAAAGTATCCCAAGCCAGACCGTGTATTTCTTCACTGTCAACACCTTTTCTATGAGTCATTATAAGCTCTAGATCGTCTCCTGCATTCATTATTCTGAAATCGATTATAAGCCCTTCATCCCTTGCACTCTTAAGATTCCTTTCTGCAACTACTTTTATCTCCTCTGGAACCACACTATGCCCAGCAACGCTTCCAACATCTGCTTTAATAACGCTAACGGTTATTTTCTCCACCATAACCCTACATAATTTCCAGACAATTTAAAGTTTAGGGTTTTTAAAATATGAGAAATATATATTTTTATTTTTTTATTAATGTGCTACAGGATTAGTCGATCTCAAATGGTATCGTAGTTTTTTATCTTAAACATGTATATGAGAAATTTTAGATAATTTTTTGGACTATTCACAGATTAGAATTAGAGATATTTAAGGAGCTATGCAAATTTTTAAATACCTTTTCAATTTAGAGGGGCCATCAGCTCATAAGACGGCGTTACATTTAAGGCTGG
Organism: uncultured archaeon; assembly: GCA_964471215.1. Lineage (GTDB taxonomy): Archaea > Halobacteriota > Archaeoglobi > Archaeoglobales > Archaeoglobaceae > Archaeoglobus_B. Next base: position 23,437 of record CAYYFC010000001.1, read on the forward strand.
TTACGTGGTGCCAGCCAACTTAGCTCTATGTGAAGTGCTGATTCATGAAGCACTAAGGGAGAAGCCCGTGCAAGCTTCTAAAATATCTATAGTTGATAATGCACGGACAACCACGTGTACTCTCTGGCATATAAACAATCCTCCATCAATGTATACTCCATCTCATGCATATTTGAAGACATGTGTAAATAATTTTATAGAATTTATTTGTATATATTATAATCTAATATATTTTTAAGTCCTCTGATGTATGAAAAATTCGAGAATGTATTGATAAGATAGCATGAATTGTGCGAATAATGATGCTTAGAGTTTTTAAACCAATATATTATCGAAGGAGTTTTTTACTCATAAAAATGTTTCTGTAAAAATAGAAGGATCCCATTATGAGATGAGAATCCCTTGATCGAATGATTTATTAATTCTAAGGACTATTATCACTATGATGAAACTAGAGAGATGTCAAACAGGGATCCCGGGATTTGACGAGCTGTGCGAAGGAGGATTGATAAGGGATAGGAGTTATCTCCTGTCCGGTGTATCTGGAAGTGGAAAGACCATATTCGCCTTACAGTTCTTAGTTGAAGGAGCATTAAAGTTTAAGGAACCGGGAATATTCATAGCAACAGAAGAAAGACCTCAGCACATAAGAGAGCACGCATGGTCTTTTGGATGGGAACTCGAAAGACTTGAGGATGAAAACATGCTTGCAATAGTCGATGCCACTTCGACAAAAATAGGTTTGCCCAGTGATGAGAAGTACGTGGACATAAGACCATTCGACACTCGCTCATTACTCGATCAGATAATAAATATACAGGATGAAATCGGTGCCAGAAGAGCTGTTCTGGACTCAACGACATCTATTGGATTTGCAATCAACGATATCTCGAAGTTCAGAGTTGAGCTATTAAAAATATCAACAACTATGGAAGTACTCGGACTAACATCGATTTTAACATGCGAAATAGTTGAGGGAGAGCATGCATATTCGAGGTTTGGCGTCGAAAACTTCGTCACGGAGGGTACGATAGTTCTATATTACACAAGGGCAGAGAATGTCAGAGTTAGGAGCTTAGAAATTATAAAGATGAGGGGAACAAATCACAGTAAGAAGATACATCCATTCGAGATAACAAGCAACGGAATAATTGTTCACGCAAAGGAGGAGATATATCCAGGTTTTTGAGATCTGATCAATTAATTTGATTAGTTGAACAATTCTATTTTAAATCTATTGGATAGTATAAGTACTCTTCAATCAAGCTGGAGAATTGCCAATCGAATTTTAAAATTTTATTAAATAAAATAAAAAATAGGTTATTCTTATAGTCTCTCCCAGAATCCCCATGGAACCTCCTTGGGCATTCTTCCAATCGCTCTAGCATACGTCATTGCAACAGTTCTGTAGAGAAGATGTGCGAATTTTGAGTACGGCGCGTAGACTAGTAGCATGAACACGAAGTACAGATGCACTATATATGCGTAGTATGCCGATATACTTCCATACAGTCTTAAAGTTGTTGCTATGAACCCTGTTACGCCAACTAGAAGCAGTACTACCAAGAAGAACCAGTCATGATAGCTTCCCGTACTCCTCGCAGTCCTGTTAAATATCCTGTTCAATATGGCAATTACCGTTCCTGCAACAAGTGCGATTCCGCTCAGAATACCTAGCGCCTTAGCCAGTCCGAACATACCCATTATTCCGCCCTGAGCTTCCCATGGCCATGGTAGGTGCTCTAATCCGAATACGTATATACCCACGACATCTATTCCCGCCACAAGTCCGAGTCCAAGGAATCCATAGAATATCAGGAAGTGAGCTGGGAATCTTGGCAGATTAGCCTCACATATCTTGAACCAGTTATGGAACAGTATATCTCTCAGTGCATAGAAGAACGAGTCCCAGAACGATATACCTCCTTTGACTTCAAATTCAGCCCCTTCTTTGGGAATTATAACTATCTGTTTTCCTCCTCCGTAAGTTAAAGCATTCCAGTACCTCCACATTCCTATTAAACCAATGAACAGGGCCCAGCCGCCCAGTATGAATGCCGGAATCTCAACGTATTCAATCGGTATGAACTTTGAATATACTATCTCTCCACTCGCTGGAATCGTCAATTTTAATCCGTATATCAGTGCACCTATAATTATCGCGGGAATCACGAGGAATATCGGTAAGGACCAGAGTCTATTCAGTATTCTGCCTATGAACTTCGGCCATGCAAATTCAGCGATTACTCTAGCTCTTATCGCATTTAAGACCTCACCCGGTCTAGCATCCCTCGGACAGTATTTCGAACAATCTGCACAGTTGTAACATAGGAATATATCTGGATCTCTTATAAGCCTCTCCTTAAGACCCCACTGCGCCCATATCATCTCCTTTCTCGGAAACGGGTTCTCATCGGGACTTAGCGGGCATACAACACTGCAGTTCGCACATTGCATGCACAGTCTAAGCGTCTTTCCACCCAATTTTATTATATCTCTTGCGAACTTAACATCTACTTCCACAGCATCACCTCCTAAAATAAAAAAGGATTTAGAATCCCTTATACGGATTGGGTCCGATCTTCTTGATCTCCTCTACGAACTGATCAAGTATCTCGGGTATCTTTGGCCAGTCCGAGATCTCCACCTGAACGAGTTTAACTCTTTCTGGTTCTAGGAATAATCTCTGCAAGGTTTCTCTTACGTTTTCCATTCTCCTGTCAGCTAATTCGCTTCCTCTTATGTAATGGCACTGGTAGTCCTCACCGAATTTGCATCCGAGCATGAGTATTCCGTCGATTCCTCTGGAAAGAGCATCAGCTACAAATACGACGTTGACGGAACCCAGACATCTGACTGGAATTATCCTTACAAACGGATTGAACTTAAGTCCATTTCTTGCTGCCATGTCTATTGCCGGATAGGCATCGTTCTCACATGCAAACACAACAATTCTGGGCTTATCTCCTCCCTCTGGGACGGATATTGCCTTAAGCATAGATGACACCATGTCTATTGAATACTGCTTAAACGATATTATCTTTTCAGGACATGCACCGAAGCATATTCCGCATCTTCTGCATCTGAGCGGATTTGGCTGTGGTGTTCCCTTTTCATCCTCATCCAGAGCACCAAACGGACATTCCTCGGTACACCTCTTACACTGTGTACACCTCTGCAGGAAGAACTGAGGATAGTCGATATCTCCAGTCCTCGGAAATATGCTCTTTCCCTCTGCTACAAGCTCTACCGTCTGTATTGCCTTTAACGCTGCTCCTCTTGCATCTATCTCACAGTCCCTTATCGTCATCGGTGCCCTTATGCATCCAGCCGGGTAGATTCCAGTTCTCCTACTCTCATACGGGAAGCAGATGTAGTGTGAATCTGGCATACCGTACATAAGGGTTGGGAGTTCTGGACCCTGTCTGTACTGCAGGTTCAATATCTGTTCCTTTCCCTTTATTTGCTCGAGGACATCCTTTGGAACTGGGACAGGTCTTATGTGCTTATATATAACCTCTTCCTCTTCAGGATACTCCTCCTTAACTGTATACAATCCGTAGAGAGATGAAAGCATACCTATCGCCAGTACAACCATGTCTACATTTACTGTTATGTCTTCTCCCAATAGAGTATTCGTAACCTCAACCCTTAGAGTTCCGTCCGGGTTCTGGCTTACGCTCTTTACCTCAGCCTTCGTCAGGAATATCCCCTCATCCTGCTGTGCCTGTTTGTAGAAGTCTTCGTATATTCCGATAGCTCTTATATCCTTGTAGAATATGAAGGCATTAGAATCCCTGTTTATTTCCCTAAGATACAACGCCTGCTTTAACGATGTCAGACAGCAGATAAACGAACAATACGGAATGTGCTCAGGCGTTCTCTGACCCGCACAGAGTATAAATGCAACATTTTTCACAGGCCTTCCGTTTACCTCCAGTTTTCCTCCTTTTATCATTTCTTCGAATTCTATGTTTGTTACTACACCGGGGAGACCGTATCCAAGATCACTAAGCTTACTTGCATCATATGGCTTCCAGCCCGTTGCAAGGACTATTGCTCCAACCTTGAACTGTTCTTCTTTTCCATTTCTTTCAACTAGGACATTGAAAAGTCCTGGCTGACCCGATATGGATTTAACCTTCGTTGAAGTGTATATCTTTATCCTTTCGTTCTCTTCAACCTCCTTTATCTTCTGCTGTAGGTACTCAGATGCATCAACAAGCTCTCTATACGGATACTTCCCAGGCAAAATCTTATAGAACTTTCTGACCCATCCTCCAAGCTCAGGTTCTTTTTCAACAAGGTAAACGTTGTATCCAGCCTTTGCTATTTCACTAGCGGCTGTTAATCCCGTAATACCTCCACCTACAACGAGTACGTCCTTACTTGTCTTTTCAATGTACGGTTCGGGAATTTCCGTTTTCTGAGCCTTCACGACTCCCATTTTTACATAGTCTTCTGCCATCATTTGTGCATCCTCATCTACGTCGTGTGACCAGACGACACCTTCCCTCAGATTTACCCTTTCAACAATTACATTCTCTCCAAAATCGAATACATCCTCCTTAACTCTTGGAGAACATGCACATATTACAACAGTATTGATTCCGTTGCTTTCTATATCCTTTTTAATTATTTCAACACCCTCTTTACTACACAGGGCATCGTGAATTTTTACTGGAACCTTAAACTCGCTTTCAACACCACTCTTTATCTTTTCGATGTCAAGTTTACCAATATCACAACCCTTACAGATATAAACTCCTATCTTCTTTTCCAATCCAGATCACCCCCTAACAACCTGTATTGCCTTTAAAACAGCACCAGTAGCATCTCTATTACTCGATGCAACATCTGCCGGCATTCTTGCCACACCACACGGTATTATCCCCTCCTTTTCAATTACAAATCCGTAATCGTCGTATTCAAGTCCTTCTATTTTATTCACGGCAGTTGAAGGCTGCATACCTACCGCAAGTACTACCATGTCAACCTCCTGGCTAACCCTCCTACCGCTTTCAACATCCTCAGCCATAACAACCAGTTTACCGTTTCTAGATTCAACCTTTGCAACCTTACCCTTTATAAACGCTATATTCTCATCCTTCTGAACCCTCTGGAAGAAGTCCTCGTATCTTCCATACGCTCTGATATCTATGTAGAATATGTAAACCTTTGAATCCGGAATCTGCTCCCTTACAAGTAAGGCATGTTTCATTGATGCCAAGCAACATATCATGGAGCAGTAAGGTAGGTGATTTTCATCCCTCGATCCCGCACATTGAACAAAAGCAATTGTTTTCGGTTCTGTTCCATCAGATTTAACTATTTTACCCTTTGTCGGCCCATTCGGTGATGCAAGCCTCTCGAACATCATGTTCGTCAGGATATCAGGATGCTTTCCAAATCCGAGCATGTCAAGTTTTCTAGCATCGTACGGATTGAATCCGGTAGCAACAATTATTGCCTTAGCATTTATCGTAATCTCCTGTTTTTGTTCATCAAGATTTATGGCATTGTACTTACAGGCCTTGACGCATTCTCCGCACTTGTTGCAAACGCCGTCATCGATTACGTAATAGGGCGGATAGGCCATATCGTGCGGTAGGTATATTGCCTTTGTCTTGTCCATTCCGAAGTTGAAATCGTTAGGTCTTTCAATTGGGCAAACTTTTTCACATTCACCACAGGCCGTACAGTTTTCATTTACATATCTCGGTTTTATCTCTACCGTAACCTTGAAATCTCCAGGAACTCCCTCGATCTTCTTTGCTTCAGCCATCGTCATCACTTTAAGATTTTTGCAGTTCTTTAGTCTTTTGAGAAATATCTCAAGCCCGCAGTACGGGGGACACATCTTTGGGAAATACTTCGTAAGCTGAACGACCCTACCACCTATATAAGGGTTTTTTTCGATAATTAGAACGTTGTATCCTGTTTCCGCTGCTTCGACTGCAGCAGTTATACCAGAAATTCCACCACCTATGACCAAGATGTCCACTTCCATATCTACCCCTCTCTTAATTCATAAGTATTGGGGACTCTTATATAAAGTTTAAAAGGATTTCTATTTATTTGTTTCTTTTCGCCATGATCAAAAAAAAGTATCGAGGAGAATCGGCAAAAGGAAACATAAAGAAAAAGTTACAATATTAATTTAATAACATATACATGTGAAATCCTTTGAATCAAATATTCATGGTTTTATATTCCTTTCTGAACTCAAAGATCCTTCAGTCTGTAGATTCCATGGTTATATCTCCAGAGATAACGCGTATTAGCCCGTCCGATTTCTTTTCCACATACGATATGCATGCACATGATGCTATTGGACATTATTTATCTATTAACAATCCGGTTATGTGCTGATCAGTCTATATCTCCTTCATACGGAAATTCATAGTTTTCCATGCCCAAATCGTCGACCTTTTTATAGAGTCCAACCGTATTGCAGTCGAGACATCTGACAATCATAATCGTCACATTGAATTCGGATCTCCCTCTAACAAATTTTCCTTTCCTAACTTTCAAAACCTCCGCATCGTGCTTCTTTCCGTCGGCACATACAGGACAGTCGATTTTTATTTTCATAGCATTAGTCTGTTTTCTAGGTTTTTTAAATGTTTTGTCAGATTATTCGGCAGATCCTTCCTAAACTCTATTGCAACTGAAAACACGAGTTGTCAAAATGGATCTCTTTAAATCACTATAATCGATCTCATATTCGAAAAAATTCATCGCATTGAATTTTAAATTGAAATGCACTTTTATACAGACTCTTTTTCTCAAGATAAAAAACGACGATTGATATTCTAATGTCAAACACTTCTGACCTTGCAACAGGAAATCCAAATCTTATAGATCTCTGGAAGTATGCTTCATTATATACACATGTGACCATTCGCCATGTACATCACATAATTATTATAATTCATAAAGTATACATAAAGAATAATTTTAGGCATACCTAAATTATTTCAATTTTCATCTTTTAAAACACTTGCAAAAAGCTAGAGTTTTTTTTTGCATTATTTTATAAGATGAATAATTCGTATTCTGCTGAATATGATATAATTTGAGAAAGCTCCATCTAGGATAATATTCATGCCAAACAGACAGATAAGTTTCTTCTTATCGAAAGCTTTAAGTAATCAGTTTAGAAACGCTTTTTATGAAACTAATTGAAGAAGTTGGAAAGCTTATAAAGGATAATAAACCTCTGGAAGCTCTGGAGCTAATAAAGAAAAATGCGCCAGAAAATGTGAAGAAAGTAATAGATAATATATTTAAAAATCCCCAAGAGATAAAGGAGCTTGATGGTATTTGGAGAGCGATAGTAACACTTTCATATCTTTCATATAATTCGATGTACTTATCTAAAGAAACCGATAGAGAATCAGTTGTTTCATGTTTAGTTTCATCGGTAAATGTAGTAAAATTGAGTAAAGAACTGGGACTGTACTATTTAATTCCGAAGTTTTTGAGAATCGGGGCAAGATCACTTATAATCATGAATATGAGAGATAGAGCCGAAATGTTTTACCTTGAAGCCGAAAAAATCGCAGAGAAAATAGCTGATTTGGAGGAACTAGCCGAAGTTGAAAATGATTTAGCTTTACTTTACTACAGCGAAAAGAGACATAAAGAAGCCTTATTTATAATTCAAAAGGCCATTGAGATCAGAGAAAGGCTTGGAGATGAAGAAAAACTGGCTGAATGCTTAATAAATGCCGGAGAGATATACAGAAAGGTCGGAGAATACGAGCTGGCTGAAGACTGCTTCAAAAGGGCTGAAAGTATATATAGGAAGCTTATAAGCGAAAAAGAACATCTAAAATTCGGTCTAGCAATTACATTAAGCAACCTCGGAATGCTCTACAAGGCTAGGAGGAGGTACGGTGAAGCTGAAAAACTGTTAAGAGAAACGCTTGAGATATTTAAAGAACTTGAAAGTAAGGATAAGAATTTTGCACAATTCGTCGCGACTTCCTTGAAACATTTCGGTGACTTAAAGAAGGAAATGGGGAATTATAGGGAAGCTGAAAAGTACTACAGAATGTCAGCAGAGAAATTCAGAGAAACTATGTACGGGAAATTGGCATTCTAGATTCTTATTTAATGGACAGATAGAATAAAAATAATAAATAAAGATTTATAGTGTGTATTCTACAATGTGAAGTACTGGTACCTTCTCAAAGGTCCACTCGTTCTTCTCTGGATCATATCTTCCAAGTGTGAAGACATGCCAGTTCTCATCGTCGAGCTCTGGGTAGTCCGTTCTGTAGTAGTAACCTGGGAATCTTGTTTCCTCTCTGAACAGCATGAATCTTACATGTGCTTCTGCTGTCCATATTCTGTGCCAGAGCTCCCAAGCTCTCATTAGCTCGTGTAGGTCTCTTGCAGCGATGTAGTTCTCCCAGTCCTCCTTGAGGAACTGCAGCAACTCGAGTGCCCTTTCAAGCATGACCTTGTTTGTCTTATAGAATGTCGACGTACCTGCTGCATATTCGTCCATTATCTTCTGGAGCCTTACAAGTCCCTGCCATGGGAAGAAGAAGTGCGGGTTGACGTTCTCATCTGTAGTCTTGTCCTTGTACTGCATGTATCTTTCCATCGGTGCAAAGCACTTCTTCTTGAGTTCCTCAACCTTTGCCTCATCAATTTCTGGATCAGGCTTCTGCTCTACGATGTACCTTATTGCAGCCTTAGCGGCAATTCTACCTTCTGTGAACGATCCGCTCGAGAACTTGTGCGGATTTGCTCCAGCGCAATCTCCTACTGCAAACAGTCCCTTTACTGTCGTCATTCTGTTATAGTGAAGCGGGAAGTACTTCTTGTATTCCTCTGGCATTAGATCGCTTGGTCCACATACCCAGAATCCTGCTTCACCACTGTGTGATCCCATTATGTAAGGCTCTGCCAAGTTTGCCTCTGATGGCTTCTCCTGCGGATCGATGTTCTGGCTAGCCCACAGCAGTGCCTGTGAAACCGTCATGTCAAGGAAATCCTCAAATGCCTCCTCATATATCTTCTTAGCCTTTGCAGGATCCCCTGCCGCCAGCTCAGCCATAGCTTCGTTTGTCATCATGTATATCGGTCCTCTTCCCTCCACCATCTCCATCAGTGCCTGATGATTCCTGAGCGGTGTTGGAACGGGTGCTGCGGTTCCATATGGCTTGTACTTCTCAAGCTCACTCGCTCTTGTTACTATGTACTCCTCACCAAATGCGTTCTTAGCCTTACACTTAAAGAACAGGAACCATGCTCCAACTGGTCCATATCCATCCTTGAATCTGAACGGTATGAATCTGTGCTCGAACTGTGTCAGCATTGCACCGGCTTTCATACCCATGTAATAACCGCTTCCGGTATCGAATATTGCATACCATGTTCTTCCAGCGGCCTCACCAACGCTCCTCGGTCTGAACAGCAGTGTAGCTCCACCTGTAGCAAGTATTACTGCCTTCGCCTTGAACACATAGAACTTCGGCTCTCTTACACTGAATCCTACAGCTCCAGCCACTCTGTTTGGATCTTTCTTGTCCATTAGCAGTTCAATCATCATAACTCTTTCGAACACGTTCTCTTCACCAACAGCCATCTTTGCAGCCTCAGCTATTATCGGCTTGTAAGATTCTCCATGTATCATCAACTGCCACTGTCCTTCTCTTACCCACTTTCCTTCCGGTGTTGTCCACATCGGAAGTCCCCATTTGTTATACAGGTGCACCGTACCATCTACGTGTCTTGCATAATCTGCAACCAAGTCCTCTCTGGCGATACCCATCATGTCAAGTACAACATACCTTACATAATCCTCAACCGTGTTCTGTATCTCGGACCTTGCAGGTCTTCCAGCATACTTGTTGTCGATGTACGTGTTTATAGCTGACAGACCCTGAGCAACTGCACCACTTCTCTCAACTGCAGCTTTCTCAACCAATATGACCTTGAGCCCTGCTACCTTTGCCCAATAGGCAGCCTCATATGCTGCACCGCAACCCGAGAAACCTCCTCCTATTATCAGCAGGTCAGTTTCGACGGTCTCTGTTGGCACTTCATCTGCCTTATAAACCTCTACCTTTTTTGGTACATAAACCATTTAAAATCACCCCCAATTTAACCCAACTTCGTCAAGGGCTTCTCCCTTAACTTAATCTTCGGGAATTCCTTCAAGTCAAGAATCTCTGGTTCTCCTGCAAGGAGCTCTGTCTTTAACATGTCCTCGGTCGGTTCTGGGAATCCTTCAAATGGTACAATTGATCCCCAAGGCGTTGTTCTTATTGGGAACTTGAATCTTAGGATCTTTCCGCTCCTGTACTTTATCGTCCACATTATTGCATCCGTACCCCTCATGGGTACACACTCAGCACCCATTGGGGAATAGTCTATGTAGCTCCTGACAGAAATTGCACCTTGTGGGCACATTTTGACACAAGAATAGCACTCCCAGCACATGTCTGGTTCTCTGTTATATGCCTTCATTTTCTCTTTGTCAAGTGTCATTAGGTCGTTTGGACAAATGTACTCGCAAGCCGTTCTCTCTAGGGCCTTACAGCCGTCACACTTCTCAGGGTCTACATAGCTTGGCATTCACTTCACCTCCGAACGAACACATCTAAACTATATACTATCTAAAAAAATTAAAAAGTTTACGATTTTATTCAATCTCGGGCGGAGGTATATATTCAGATTCTTTTGCAGCAGCCTCTTTTATTTCGGGTAGTCTTTCTAAAACTTTATCAATTACGTCTAATGACTTGGATTTTGCAATTTCTTCAAATACTGCTCTCTTAAATGCTACTGGAACCTCCTCAATAAAACCTCTTGCATCTATTCTCGCTTTATCAAATGCCTCCAATATCTTTTTTGCCTTATCTTCCGGTACCTCTATTATTAACGCCTTTAAAGCACCTCCATACATATCTGTTATTTTTTCTTCAACAGGTGTTCCCTTTATCGCTTCAAGTCTTTTCTCATCCAAAATAATAGCTAAGGAATAGGCCATACCAAATCACCTCATGCCTTCGGAATTTCCATTGGAGGAACGTCAACCTCCAGCGTCTTGTTCTTCTCTTCAAGATACTTCTTGTTGACAAATGGATAACCGTACACCTTCCACCACTTGACTATTACTTTGTAGACCTCCGGTCTCATTATGACTCCCGGTGGAAATATACCTTCTGCAACTAGACTTCTGATGAAGCTTCCGCTAAATCTCTGCCTCTCCTTTTCATGGTTGCAACTCTGACTGTATGCAATTTCTCCGCACTTCGGACAGTACCAGAACTCTCCCATGTTCTGCGGGAGTATTCTCAACCCGTAATCCACTTCATTCGGTGGAGCGTCAAATCCAAAGCTTGGTATTCCCTTGCTCCACAGTATCTGTGTTGCATATGCATCGTAGTAATCTCCTACTGCTGCATGGTCTCTTCCAAACATGTGATGCGTACATCCCATGTTCTGTCTGATTATTCCATGCAGAAGTGATTCCAGTGGATTTCCATACCTCATGTCCCATAGGGTCATCGTAACCAGATGCCTCTCAGGCTTTATGTATCCTGCCAGATGAACCATTTCGTGTGCCTCTAGTATCGCCTCGTCTGGATAATCTCCAATTCTCTTTGCTCCGATTATAGCATTTACAAGTATTCCATGGCAGGGTTCTATGTCTCCCGTATATGCAGCACACTTCATCAGCATCTCATGCCCCACATGCGGAACGTTTCTTGTCTGGTGAGCTATTACAGTTCTCCAACCTCTCTTCTTGATCTCCTCTCTGCACTTCACCGGAGGATACCAGAACCTGTTGTAAGGTTCCCTCATCACAGGTTCGTTTATAATCGTGTAAGGTCCCGCAAGTATTACGGGATTCATGCACCTGTATATCATGTATCCCGGATGCTTTTCGTCAAAAGCCTTTTTGACAACTTCAGGATTCTTCTCCGGTGTTCCAAATGTTCTTTCCGCAATGTCCTTCGGATCGATTCTGTATATCTCCTCGATATCCAACACTGCAAACGGCTGACCCTTCAACTTCAGTAGAAGTCTGTCGCCCTCTTTAATACCTAGATTCTTGTAATCTTCTTCGCTGATATCGAACATCAGTGGATATGGAAATATCCATTCATTTAGTAGCCTTCTCTCCTTTAATACCCTCTCAACCTCTTCTTGAACCATTGAACCCTCAACCGGGCTGAAGAATCCGTAACAAATCGACATTATCTCTCTATACACGTTTCTTATGGGTACACCATCTCTAAGTGTCGGTTTGATTTCATATTCAATACAGCCCGCAGCCATTTTTATTGCTTTTTCTTTCTTCCTTACAACTCTATCGACAAGTCTTCCCCCATGCGGAGGAGGCATTTTTAATATAGCCATACAAATCACCTCTATTAACTCCGTATCTGATGCCGTTTTTAACGGCATCGTATATAAATCTTTCTATTTTTATACTGTGGGTTGTTAGCAAAAATAACATTGATCTCATATAAATGTTTCGAAATTGATGGTCTGACTGCGCGTGAGCAATTTTAAAAACTTTAATAGTTATGGTGTCATCTAATCCATATAAGTTGAATCAACTTATTGCTCGTGGAGGTACACCGGTACTTCTAGCTCTGCTAGAAATCTATCTTTAAGGTTCTACCTAATAAAAAAAGACTAGTTTGATTTCCTTGAGTAAAATCAGTATCATATACACTCGATGATAAAATAAATCGCTATGGATAATTTTAAAGTTCTAAGTGAAAGTCTTTAGGCTTAAGCTCATCACATCAATGGTATAGAAACATTAGCTCTGAATTGAACGGTGTTTTTGCCTAGCAGATCTATAAGAACTGCTAGCTAACATATCTATATTCTTAACTATGAATTAATTAGATTTGTAAAAATAAATATAATATTTATTCATTATGAGAATAATCTATGAGTTTTAACTGCTTTAGGCCAATTAAACCTTTAAAATCAAATCCCGAGTAAAAATTGGATTCATCTACCTTAAAACCCCCTCTGGTTTCTTTCAGCTGGTCTACTTTAAAGAACCTCCATCCCATTTTTTTAATTTTAATTGCTACATAGGGTTCCGCTCCAAATCTTTCTGAAAATCTTATCAGGTTATCTATGTCTTGTTTTGGTATATAAACCGGGAGATTTGATCTCATCTTAACTTCTATTGCCAGATACCTCTTACCGTTACCTGCTATTATGTCAGGTGATGGGTAACTCATAGAACCGCTGGCCGGTATTCTTGTTGCGGCAAATCCCTCATCCCAGAACATGTTAACCAGTTCTCTCTCAAATCTTTCCCCTTTAACTTTCACATCTATCACCCCTATCTTTCCACCATCGTACCTATCCCCTCTTTTGTAAACAATTCGAGGAGTATTGCATGCTCCCTTGACCCATCTATTATATGAGCCTTCTCAACACCACCCTTTAATGCCCTGATAACCGCTTCTATCTTTGGAAGCATCCCTCCTCTGAAAACTCCCTTTTCAACCATCTTTTCGAGTTCCTCCAATCTTATCCTTGATATCAGAGAATTCCTGTCATCTGGATTTAGAAGTATACCTGGCACATCCGTTAGTATTATGAGCTTTTTTGCCTTTATAGCAGATGCTATATGTCCGGCGACTATGTCAGCATTTATGTTATATGTATTTCCCTCCAAATCCGAAGCGATCGGTGATACAACAGGAATATAACCCCTATCTATTAAAATCTTTAGTATATCCGGATTTATATGCTCCGTTTCACCGACAAATCCTAGATCTATGATTTCCTCCATTCCACCCCTTTTTCTCTTTATAAGCTTCTTCTTTGCAACTATTAACAGTCCGTCTTTTCCGCTTATACCTACGGCCTTACCTCCGTTTTTTATGAACAACGATACTATTCTTGAGTTTATTTTCCCATCGAGAACCATTTCAACTATTTCCATTGTTTTCTCATCGGTCACCCTTAAACCATCTATAAACCTTGGCTTTATACCAAATTTCTCCATTTTCTCAGAAATCTCAGGACCTCCCCCGTGGACTACTATAGGTTTAATCCCGATGAAGTATAGAAGGAGTATGTCTCTTATCGTGTTCTCAAGTATCCTCTCATCTATCATAACATGTCCACCTATTTTTATAACCATGCACGAACCGTAAAACTCCCTTATATATGGTAAAGCCTCTATCAGCACATCCACATCTTTCATAGAGTTTCTTTAATCAATTTGTTTAAAAAGCTTGAGAGATATGATCTGATATGAAGGCTGAACTGAAGAGGAAGTTCATACACTTCTTAAGTCTATTATATATTCCTACTTACAATTTATTTAACAGAGATCTCATGATTTTACTCGTACTCTCCCTAACATCTATCGCAGTCCTAGTCGAATTTATAAGATTGAAGAGGTTGAAAAGTGAGGAGATTCTCAATGAAATAATGAGGGAGTATGAGAAGAGGGATGTAGGCGCTCACATTTACTTCGGTATAGCAGTCTCGATAATAACGATAATACTGTCCAAGCATTCATGTTTTGCAGGAGTAATAGTCGGAGGGCTTGGGGATGGAATTGCAGGGATACTCAAACGTAGTATTCTGTCAAATATGACATACATTCTTATGTTCTTATCATCTCTCTTATTTATGTTATTGATAGGATTAAACCCAATTTGCTCAATTTTTTCAGCCCTTGTGGGTACATTTGTAGAAAGGATCAGTTACAAGATCAGGTTAAACGATAATTTTACAGTACCCGTGACATCCGCATTTGCGTATGAATTTGCAAAAATGATTTTAAATTTTGCACATTAGCAGTCTTATGGACAAAAACAGGGCATTGGAGCTTTTGAAAAAATATATAAAAAATGAGAAATTAATAAAGCACTGCATAGCGACCGGTGCGATAATGAAAAAGATTGCAAAAGAACTGGGAGAAGATGAGAAGAGATGGGAATTAATAGGTATTCTGCATGATATAGATTACGAACTTGTCGAAGGTGATATGGAAAAACACGGAATAGTCGGAGCCGAAATACTGAAGAAGGAGGGGTTTGACGATGATTTCTGTGAAACTATAAAAAGACATAATTATCATCTCTTTAAGGCTGAACGACCGGTTGAAATAGCCTTACAATCAGCAGATAACATATCTGGATTGATTATAGCATGCGCATTGGTTAAAAAGGGAAGGATATCCGATGTAACTAAAAAAACTGTAAGGGATAAATTCAAGGAAAAGAGTTTTGCAAGAGGATGTAACAGGGAGATTATAAAGCAGATAGAGAGGATAGGGATCGATCTTGACAGGTTTTACGAGATATCGATAAAGGCTTTAAGAGATGTTAAAGATGAGCTCGGCCTCAGCTGAAATCTTAATAGGTATGGCTTTGTTTATGACATACTGGTTTCTTGTATTGATATTTAAGGATAGGTTAAAGAAGAGGAATATAACAAGCCTAACACCGGAATATCTACCACCTATACTTATGATCAGAACAAAGAGAGGTCTCAAGTTTTTAGACAGGATTTCGAGGTATAGGAGGTTCTGGGAGCTTATTTCAAATATAGGAATTCCCGCGGTATTCTTCGGTATGGCGTACATGTTCTTCTTAATTATACTGATGGATTACATATTATTCACGACACCTTTGAAACCATCTCTTATAACAAGTCCCAGAAGCGCGTTTCTGATTCCTGGATTAAACCCTTACATACCCCTCATATGGGGCCTGATAGGCCTCATAGTAACACTGATAGTTCACGAATTCAGCCATGCGATCCTGTGTAGGGCAGAGGGTGCCAGAGTTAAATCCCTGGGAATTCTGTTCGCACTTGTACCGATAGGAGGATTTGCCGAGCTCGATGAAAAGGATCTGATGAGCGAGAAGATTAAGAGGATTCAAAGGATAAGAATTTTCTCTGCAGGCGTGATATCGAACTTCATGGTCGCATTCATATCCTTCTTGATATTCTTTAACTTACTGAACTGCCTCACACCTCATATCGTCATCCTGAACTCCGATGTCGTCGAGAAGGGTAGTGTTTTGTTAAAGATAAACGATATCGATGTTTTTAACCAGAAGGATGTGGAAAATATCGTGAAGTCTAGCAAAAATCTTGTTTTGGAGATAAGAGATAAAAACGGAAACATTAAAAGAATTAGTGTTAATAAGATAACAGGTGTATACGTATCAGACGTTCTGAGGGACTATCCTGCAGCTAAGGCTGGGATTAAAGGAAAAACGGTGATAGTTGAAGTAAACGGATCTGAAGTTTTAAACATTAAGAGGTTTATAGAGATAATGAAAAAGACTAGGCCAGGCGATATTATAAGTGTTAAAACTTATGACGGAAAAAGCTTTAAGAGTTTCAGTGTAAAGCTCGTAAAGTCTCCGAACGGAGATTACGGGTTTATGGGGGTTATAATAGGTGGTGATTACCTTTCGGGGATGATACTGGGCTACTCAGATCAGATACTATGGACGATTAAACAGATACCAAGAGATCCGAAGGGTTTGCTTTATCTGACAGCCATGCCATTTTACTTCAGCGGTTTTAGCGATGAGATGTTTAACTACTTCAGCCCCAGCGGATTCTGGAAGAATACCGGATACACGATTTACTACCTGCTAAACCTGTTTTACTGGATAGGCTGGATTAATTTCTATGTGGGTCTGTTCAACTGCCTTCCAGCGATCCCCTTGGACGGTGGAAGGGTTCTTAACGAGACTCTCTTGACGTTCTTAAGGAGTAAAAGAGGTGAAAAGATCTCATTCTTTATAGTGAGATCTCTGGCACTCTTCATATTCCTTTCTATAATCCTGTCTCTTATAATACCAAATTTATTAATTAAATAAATTAAAAATTAATAATGTAATCCATTAATTATTCGTAAGATATATATGGATGTGCGGATAAGTCTTTCGTGTCAGATCTGACACTTGTCATAGACTTAAGAAAGGAAATCGATGTCGATAGGTTAAAAGATGTCATAAGAGGTAAGAAGTCAGTGGATATATACGTTATAGGCAACAGAAGCTTTGGTGAAGTAGTTAGGGTTCTGAGGGATTTCATTCTCAGCAATATAACTGTTACCATAAGGATTTGGATGTCCGACAACGTTCCAAAGGATGCAATATTCTTTAATTAGAATCGTTTAAAGGTTGCGTTATATCGAGGAATTACAGTTTAAAGATTGCTCCACTGCTTACACCTTTATGATATCTTTAAAAAAACATCATTATTACTAAATGTTTGGAGGTGAAGATGTTGTTCGACTTCATAATCACAGTTGATAGATCGATGATGACAAATCATCACGGTAAAGAATTCGTAGGTTTTCTTACAACTGCCCCTCCTGTAGTATTACCTGAAAGGATTTGGAACTGGATATGCATGCCCAAGATTAAGGTTGATGATCTGGGAAGACCTGCTCAGGCACCTTACGGGCTAAGAAAGATTGAGGCATCGTTAATCGAAGCGGGATTTAAAGCAGCTGTAATAGATCCCGATCACCTGTACAGATATGCAAAATCTGCCAAGGCTATAATGATAGGTCATCACGACTACTTCGCGCTGTGCCCACCCAGCAGCGGCTGGTGGGTCATAACGCAGAAGGAACCTGTAAATGCAAGAAGCTTTAGGAGGTTTATGGAGAGCAAAGCCATGAGAGTTGCGAGAGAGAGGGGTGTAAGGATAATAGTTGGAGGGCCGTCTGCATGGCAATGGCTATGGAAACCGGATTTACTGGATAAATGGAATATAACCACGGTGGTGGATGGAGAAGCCGACAAAGTAATTGTGGATATTGCTCAGAGGATAATGAATAACGAGGATTTGCCCAGGTACATATACATAGGTCCCAACGACTCGCCAGAGCTCGAGGAAATACCGATAATAAAGTATCCGTCGGTTAATGGGCTTGTAGAGATAATGAGAGGTTGTCCCAGAAGATGCAAGTTTTGCAGCGTTACGTTAAGAAAGATAAGGTATTATACGTTTGATATGATCGAAAAGGAAATAAAGGTTAACGTAAAAAACGGCGTAAAAGATGGAATAATCCATTCTGAGGATGTACTGTTATACGGCGCCGACGGTGTTAAGCCGAGACCGGAGCCAATCATAAAACTTCATAAAATTGTCAAGAGCTATTACGATACAATTGCCTGGAGCCATGCAAGTTTATCGGCTATTAAATATGCCGAGGAGAAATACGGATTGATAAGGAAGGTAATGGAAATAGTAAATCAGGATTACATGGGTGTCGAGGTGGGAATTGAGACAGGTAGTCCCAGACTTGCAAAGAAGATAATGCCGGCAAAATCAGCACCCTATAAGGCTGAGGATTGGCCCAGCATAGTCGAGGACTCCTTTGCGATAATGCATGAAAATAATATAATCCCGGCAGCGACGCTAATAGTTGGATTGCCAGACGAGACAGAGGATGATATAATAAAGACTACGGAATTGATAGAGAGACTGAAGGATTATAGAAGCCTAATAATCCCGATGTACTTTGTTCCAATGGGTATTTTTAAAAATAGAGACTGGTATAAGGAGGCTGAGGTTAAAGGTGCTTATGCAGAGCTTGCAAGAGTATGTCTTAGACACAGCCTGTACTGGGCTGAAAAGTTATTAAAGGAATACATGAAAGGTAGCATTAAATATTTTCTACCAAAGGTTTTGATTAAGGCTGTTATAAAGGGTATAGAGTTGAAGACAAAGGATTTTTTGAGGGAAATAAGTTTATGAAATGTTTCTAATTTTCAAGGAGTTAAATCTTCTTTTGATTCCTATAAAATCCAAATATCAATAGCTCAATAATATTCAGTTCCTACTTAATGGATTGTTAAGTGATTAGAAGACTCTTAGACTTTTTTTGCTATATTAGCCTTAATCCTTTTATATGCGATAACACATCCGGGATCCGCTTTCATGTAATCTCCATAATATGCATATGCCCTAGCTCTGCATCCCCCGCATACATATCTATACCTGCATTCACCGCATATCTCAATAGCATCTTTATTTCTCAGATCCTTTAAGATTTCATTGTTCTTCCAGAAATCCAAGAAGTCGTCTGCACTTTCAAAATCCTTTATATTTGCCAGCTTTAACTGGAAAAAGACGCATGGTTCTATATCGCCATTTGCCCTCATGGCAATATAGAATCTACCGCATCCGCAACCTCCTATAAACTCCGATAATGTTTTAAGCTTTCCTTCGAGATGAGGATTGTAGAAATGAGTTGGTATGATATTGCTTTCCTCCTGTAAAGCAATCCTGGCGTAGTAGGGTGCTGTTGACATGAAGTTTATACCGGTTCTCTTTAACCTATTCCAGAGCTCCCTTAGCAGCTCCTCTCTCTCCTCGGGGTCAAGATCTATTTCGAAACTGCCCCTTCCAACTGGTATAAAGTTATAGAGCATAAACCACTGCACTCCAAGCTCCTCGGCGAGATCCATGACCTTTAAAACATCATGATAGTTTATCTTTGTTGCAGTTGTCGATATGCAAGTAACTAGCCCCTCCTTAATGCAGTTCTTAATTCCTTCGATTACCTTTTCATAAATTCCCGGTATACCTCTGAATTCCTCATGAGTCTTTTTGGTACCATCCAGGCTTATTTGGACATAACCAATTCCCAGTTCCTTGAGCTTTCT
Source organism: uncultured archaeon (assembly GCA_964471215.1). Classification (GTDB taxonomy): domain Archaea; phylum Halobacteriota; class Archaeoglobi; order Archaeoglobales; family Archaeoglobaceae; genus Archaeoglobus_B. The sequence continues at coordinate 43,101 of CAYYFC010000001.1, forward strand.
AACGTTTTCAACTGTTAAAAGAGTTCCGTTTGTTGCAAGGGAGACATACATACCGTAATCACTTGCTGTTTTTGCCAAATCAAAGAAATCTCTTCTTAAAAGAGGTTCACCACCGCTGAAAGCTATTGACGTTACGCCAGCATCAGCTAGAATCTTCAGTGCCTTCATAGCTTCCTTTTCATTTAGTTCATCTTTCCATGGCTTTCCAGCAGTCGAATAGCAGTGCTTGCATCTCAAATTACATTTATAAGTGACATCCCATACGACAAGAAATGGTGCTCCTGGCACAAATGGTTTTTTTACACCAAATTCTGCCAGACCTCTTAAGACTGAAATAAAACCTCTTCTCCAATAACCGTCTTTTAACCTCTCCTTTAAATCCTTTTCATTACCGCCAAATGCCTTTAATCCCGCATCTATCAGCTTTTTTATGGTTTTGAACTCCAAACTTTTCAATTCCTTATTGTTCGCATAAGCTATTAAGTACTTATCCAGTTTGACAACACCATCTTTATCCCTTTTCAGGGCACGCCTAATCGCCCTTTTTGTTATCGGGTTATTTACAACAATGCTGAAGAATTCAATCATTCTATCCATATCATCACCAGCAGAACGCTTCACACTTAAAATATTTTAAACTATCGGTTTTTATAGATTTAAAAATCAAACATCGATTTTGTCCATCTGAATTTTAAAGTCTCTATAAATTTCAGTCTCATTTGATTTCATCGTTATAACCTCAAACTTCAAAAGAAAACGAAAACTTTACAATATTTAAAAATGCATAACCACTCGCAGTTAAACTTTAACAACAATTCATACCCTTTCGATTTTTTGAAATTTGTCGACATAATGTTACTGCAATCGATTTTGGAGCTGTAGTGAAATTACACGGTTGTATACGTGAGATCGAACTGTTTATGAAAAACTTTACATGCACATGAGTAAAAACCGATAATACGAGTTTAATAGCTTTAAATATACATCATGAGCGATGAATGAAGATCTAATCTTAATATAACAAGGATACTTTTAAATTCAATCCAAAATAAAGGATTTATTCAAACTCTCAAGACCTTATGACCCTTCTCAATATCTCGATTGCGTAATCGATTTCATCCTTACCTATTACGAGTGGCGGTACAAATCTCAGGTTATCGTTAGACGTTGCGTTCAGCACCAGACCCTTTTTCAATGCCTCAGAAACTATATTAAATGCATTCTCGAACCTCGCACCGATCATCAGACCCAAACCCCGTACATCATCACTTAATTCCCTTAATCTCTTTCTGAAGTATTCTCCCATTTTTTTCGAATTTTCAACCAATTTCTCCCTTTCGATTATTTCTATCGTGGCAAGCGATGCCGTACAGGCTAGCGGATTCCCACCGAAAGTCGAGGCATGCTCCGTTTTTGATAGCTTTTCGGACACCTCATCAGTTACACCTACACATCCGATCGGTATTCCCGATCCCATAGCCTTCGCCATTGTGATTATATCCGGTTTAAATCCGTAATGATCCTTTGCGAACCATTCCCCAGTTCTCCCAAATCCTGTCTGTATCTCGTCAAATATAACTAAAAATCCGTGTTCGCTTCTTTCATCAAATATTGCCTTCACAAATTCTTTTTCAGCTAGATAAACACCTGCTTCACCCTGGATGAGCTCTAATATTATGCATGCCGTTTCATCGTCAACCTTTTTTTCCAGATCTTCTATATTATTCAGTTCTACAAACTCGACAGGCTTTATAAGAGGCTCAAAAGGAGTTCTGAATTCTTTTTTCCACGTTACGGATAAAGAACCCATTGTTCTTCCATGAAATCCATTTTTTAGTGCAACAAATTTTTTCCTTCCCGTAAACTTCCTCGATATTTTCAAAGCGCACTCAACTGCTTCAGTTCCGCTGTTACAGAAGAAGAACTTATCCAATCCCGTTATCTCGCTCAGCTTCTCCGCCAGTTTTATCTGTGGTATTGTGTAAAATAGATTTGAGACGTGAACGAGTTTCTGAAGCTGTTCACAAACCCTTTTTATAAAATAGGGGTGTGAGTGGCCTATTGAAACTGTCGCTATCCCGGCAATCATGTCCAAATACTTCTTTCCATTTTCATCGTAAAGCCAGCAACCTTCTCCTCTCACGAACAGGACTTCCTGTCTCCTATAAAACTGTATTATATATTTTTTTTCGAGTTCAAACCACTTCATAAGTCGAGTTAAATTGTATACTTTAAAAAATCTATTATAACACGGGCTAAAAAACTCCATTACACGATCTGTTTCTCTGAGCGGAAAAAGTCATTCGAACAGATTCATTCGAATCTCCTTAAACTCTCTATAGAACTTTACTATATCCTTCCCCTCCACAAACGGTATATCCTTTTCCTCAGCATACTTCATGGCATTTGACTTCGACAGAGCTCTTCCAGTTTTATCATCGAGCATTTCGCATATGGCAACTGCTGGTGCAATTCCTGCCATTTCTGCCAGTGCAACACTCAGTTCGGTCTGACCAACCCTTTCGTATATGAGATTGTCCGACGCCCTAAGTATAGCCACATGTCCAGGGCTTCTAAATTCCTTTCCAAGATCAAACTCCACATTTCTTGTCATAACGTAGTCGACAATTTCTCCCAATCTCCTTATCGTTAAAGCCCTGTCGTTATCAGTTATACCCGTAAACGTATCCCTATGATTGACCCATATCGAAAAAGAGCTCCTTAAGTCATACTTTATATCGAAATCAGATATACTCTTTAATTCAGGCAATTTTTCGCTCGCAATTCTCAGTATATCGTGCATGAATGGAAGTTTCAGCCTTCTCGCAGCGGTTGGATGAATCGAGACGCATATCAATCCTCCGCCATCGATTCTCATCATAGCTATATCCTTAGGTTTAATTGTTATGGCAGGAATTGCTATATCGGTCTCACCTTCTCTATCATCAAAGTCGTATATCAGTACGGGTTTTCCCTTTCTGAATCTCTTCAAAGCCTCTTCGATCACAGTATCACCTCCACCTCGACATAGTCACCATCCTTTAACCCCAAGGCATCTCTGAGCTTTACAGGTGCTATGACCTCCAAAACATCTTTAGGATAGTGTGTTCTCTTTGGTAAAACAACAGCACCTTTTATTCCATGAATTCTACATTTAAATGCCTTTACATCTCCAAATGTTCTGTGAGGTGTCTTAAATCCGTTTATCATTATACCCTCCTCCTCATCAAGTCTCCTCCTAAAAAACATCTGCTCTCTAGGTATTTTTAGATTGAGAGTCCCAGGATATGGTTCGAACCCGAGTTTTTCGATGAACTGTTTTTTATACCCGTTAAGGGACACGTAATACCTTCCCTCCCCAATCCCGCTAAAGACCCTCCCTCTTATAATTATCGACTCCTCTCCCTCGAATATCTTCCTGTAATCGAGGTACTCCCTGTACAGTATCTCCTTACCCCTTTCGGTTATAACTATGAACTGTCCATCCTTTGTAAGTGTCCTTTCAATTAATCCCCTTTCCTCAAGTTCCTTAAGCTTTCTAGCTGCAGTCTGAACGCTCTGATTTATTTTATCCGCAAGCTCTCTTGAACTTATCTTTAAAACCTTTTTTGTTGCATTCATCAAAGCTAAAACTTTCAGGACCTCTAGCATCTCAATCATGAGATGTTTCTCATAAATGGTATAAATTGTTTTCCATTACACATCGGAGGAATCTGACAAAAGTGTGTTATACTGAGGTTACCCTCTTTAGGTTGATGAAGATAAAACCTATCGCATTTGATTCGTTCGGCGCTAGAAGCATGTGCACGTCGATTGAAACCAGGGAATTGAAGATAATCATAGATCCAAGTGTGGCCCTAGGACCTAAGAGATACGGATTACCGCCTCATGAAATTGAAATAAGAAGGAAAGAAGAGCTATGGTTGGATATTAAGAAAGAGGTGCTTGATTCCGATGTAGTAATCATAACGCACTACCACTACGATCACCACAATCCCAGAGAACCGGAAATACTTCAGAAAAAGGTTTTACTATTAAAACATCCGGAAAATGCTATAAATAAAAGTCAGATGACGAGATCGAAGTTCTTTTTGGGTTTATTAAATCAGTTGAAGTATAAACCGAAAATAGATTTTGCAGATTCGAAGGAATTCGAATTTGGAAATTTAAGGATATCATTTTCGGAACCGGTACCTCATGGATGCGATACAAGACTTGGATACGTCTTAGAAGTCCTAATAGAAGAAAAGGATAGATTTCTGTTTACATCTGATGTAGAGGGTATTACGGATGATAGTCAGCTTCAATTCGTATTGAAATCAGATCCAGATGTGATATTCATGGACGGTCCCATGACGTACATGCCGCATATATTCAATAAAAAGCTTTTAAATAAATCCATTGAAAATATACTGAAAGTATTTGAAAAAACAGGTGTTAAAACTATAGTTCTTGACCATCATCTGACAAGAGACCTAAAATGGAGGGATAAAATTCGTAAACTCTTTGATAAAGCAGAAGAGTTTAATATTGAACTTAAATCTGCATCAGAGTTCTTTGGAATTAAAGAACAGCTTCTTGAAGCTAGAAGGAAGGAGCTTTATTCTAAATCAAAGCTATGAGCTCTTTTAATATATTTTTATCAAATCTTATGAAATTTTTCAGAATCTTTGCTATACCTCTGTAAAATTTTGCTTCCGGATGCTTCTCGATTTTTTCGCAGAACTTGAATACCCAGCCTTCTATTTCATTAAGCATCTCGTTCTGCTTTATCAGTTCATCCTTGTTACCGTTCAAAAACTCTCTGCAGCTCTCAGCCATAAATGCTAGCTCAACACCTATATGATCGGCAGGTTCGTTGTAATCATATTTATATCCAAATTTCTTATATTTTTCTTTTATTCTAAGGGTGACGGGTCCATACGGGTTCTCCCCCTCATAAGTAGATTGATAGGGTGATACGTAATCGGAAAAAGGTCCTATGAATACAGCCGTGTATTCCTGCCTTATGGCTCTTTCGATTTCTTCGACATCGGAGAAATTAGCTGCAAATTCTCTTATGATTTCCACACCCTCCTTTATCTCCCCAATCTCTGGAAACCCAACCTTACCCTTCATCAAGTCCTCAAGGAAATCCCTTGACGGTATATTTAGGAGAACCGATGAAAGAAAGCAGTACATACCCATTCTACCCTTCACTATCTCCTCCAGCATGCTCAATCCTCCTCTTTTTAATTTCCTCTAACTCCTTTACTATCTCTTCGTACAGACCCTCCAACAAAACTACAGGTCTACATTCCGTACAGAACAAAAGTGCTTTTTCCATACCAGTTATCTTCTTCAACTTTTCATACGCCTTTCTCGATATGTGTTCCTTACCGCATCTGGGACATCTTACCATTTCATCCTGAAAAACGACAGTTTCTTTAAGGCCGTTGAAATCGAGCATCTTCTTCAGTTCTATCGCCTTTTCCGGACAGACTTGGACGCAGAGCTCACATGCTATGCACAGGGCATGCGTGAAGACAAGTCTGTTTTTTTCAACTGTTATCGCATTTGACGGGCAAAAGTTTCTGCATGTGTTGCAAAGCGTACAGTTCTGATTTATACTTATTTTTCCAAAGTATTTCGTCTCAAATACGGGATTCTTAACGGGATAATTCATGAGGATTTCAACGATTTCAAGCCACTGTAATCTCTTATTTTCTCCGCTTATCCTTCCTATTTTTACATCTGGTAACTTTTCTTTCCTCAACTTTTTCACAGTTTCCTTAAGATTTGTCCAGTCGGACATCTCCAGTCCGCCAAACCCAAAGGCTTTTAATGTCATTTTTGCAATCTCAAAACAATCCGTTCTCAACTTTTCACAGTCACATGGTATTACTACTACTCTGAATCCCTTTAGAATAGCATATAAATAATGAACTTCCGATATAGAATTTATACAAGGAACTATTATCGGTGCAACTGTCGGCAAGTCTTTTAAATCATTTAATCTGCCGAGAGCACTTTTACATACAAACGCTAAAGCATCATATTCTTCTGATAGGCTGGCAATGGAGTCTATCTTTTTCATTAATTTATCGTAAGGAATTAACTTATTTTTAATAGCTGAGATTGGACAAATTGCAGAGCAGAATCCGCATCCCTCACAGCTTTCCAAACTAATTTCTATCTTTTCTAATTCTTTATTTATCGATATTGAATCTGTTGGACAGTTAAGACAGTGATTGCATCCCAGAAATCCACTTTTCATTACACCGCATATATCTGGATCTACTTCAACCGTTTTCAACTTTAGATAACTTTTAAGATTTGCGAGAACCTTGAATGCCCCTCTGTATTCATCCTTGTAAATTCCCTCGCATTCTCCATCCCAGTTTGGGTGTATTATCTGACCTGCCTCCAAAAAGTCAACTCTTTTTCCTGTTACTAGATCCTTTCCATCGATAAAGACCTTGAAGTTCCCTATTTTACCCTTAATATCCTTAACACGACCTTTTACAACTCTAATCTCATAAGGATAAAGCTTCTCCAAGGTCTCCCTTTTTTGCGTTACAACTGTCAGATCGCAGTTTATCGACAGGTCGTAAATTATCTCGAGGTTGTCCCCGACATAAACAACACTTTCCCCCGTTCTTATAACCTCTATTTCCCTATTGGATCTTATCCTCTCAGAGGCTATTATTGCCCTTGCAACCTTCTCCGGTTTTTTAAATGCCTTCAAAACCCTCAGGTCCAGTACTTCGCAGTTTTCATATCTCGTACTGTGATATATCGCAGGACACGTAAACACGACGAATTCATCTTTTAAATCAATTTTCTCCTCACAATCTTCTATCAACACGACATCTTGTTCTCTGGCAAGATCTTCTACCTTAAATCCGATTTTCTTGCAAAGAACTATCATAACAAACCGACAGTACTCAGTTAAATATTACTTTCTATTTTACGTACGGTTCCCTTAGCTCAACTGCCTTTTTTATGGCACTTATCAACTCATCACCATCCAGACCCCTCACATCAACTAAGTTATCGTTTCTAAGCAAGCATGGCTTTATTTTTCCATCAGACGTTACCCTTATTCTAGTACAATGCATACAGAACTCCTTATGGAATGGTCGTACAAACTCGACGGCTTTGTCTTTAAATATGTACTGTTTTCTGGCATGCAGACCCCTTATTATAATCCTTTCAGCTATGTTTCTGTATTTCTGCTCGATATTTGAAAGGCTGTAGTAGTATTCGGGCATGTTTAAAACTTCTATTAGCTGTAAGATCACGTCTATCCCTTTCTTATTGAATTTGGATGTAAATTCAAGGAGGTCGTCAATTTCATCATCGTTTATACCTCTCAAAATTACCATGTTTACCTTTATAGGTGTCAATCCTGCATCGAATGCAGAATGTATTCCGTCTATTACCCTATCTATCAAATTCCTTCCGGTTATCGACTTGTATCTATCTGATCTCAATGTATCCAGACTAACGTTTATCCTATGCAGTCCGGCCTCCTTTAAATCGTATGCCTTCTTAGATAAGAGAGTTCCATTTGTTACAAGAGATATGTCGTTAAAAGGAGGCATAACTGATATTATATCGGCTATATCCCTTCTTATAAGCGGTTCCCCTCCGGTTATCTTTACCTTTTTTACACCAAGCTGATAAAAAGCGTAACAGATCCTTTCTATCTCTTCAACACTCATGTCATCGGATATACCAGTTTCACCCTCTCTGTGGCAGTAAATACATTTTAAATTGCATTTACTTGTTACAGATATCCTCAGATGTTTTATAACCCTTCCATATCTATCGATAAGCATTTTACCATCTCCAAATCATTTTTTGTATTTATATTTATAAAAGAAACTAGATTCTTATCAAATACCCTGAGCCTTTCAATCGGATAAAAAAGAGTGTTTAAATTTTCAAACGGTTTCACAACTCTTCTATTCCCATTTCTTATGCTTCTTTCTATTTCCTTAACAGAACTAGACGAGTAACAGGCGAGTAAGGGTTCCTTTTTTCCGTCACTCCAGACCGGTATTATCGCGTCCAAATTATTATCTACTGCAGTTTTGAATAGGAATTCTGCCAGAGCTCTTTTAATAAAAGGCATATCGACTGCTATTATTAGTGTATAATCCTTGAAATAATTAAGAGCAGAATATATACCAGCAAGAGGTCCGAAGTCTTTTATTTCATCCTCTATAGTCCTTCCAAACCTCCTGTATATCTTCATCTGCTCCTTATCTCTGCAAACTATAACCAAATTACAATCTCTAAATCTATTCGTCAGTATCTCGATAAAAGTCCTTTCACCAATTCTTATCAATCCCTTCTCATGCCCTATTCTTGTCCCCTTACCACCGACCAGTATCGCCACATTCAACGGCATCCCCCTCAACTACTTCACTTCCAAACGAAACAACCGAAAGGCCTACATCCCTGCAAAACTCAAGTGCCAAATCAGTTATAGTCTTTTTTGTTACTATTAATGGTATTCCAGCCTTTGCACATTTTAAGGCTATCTCATGTGTTATTCTCGATGATATAAGTAGATAAGTTCGGTCGAACTCAGCACGCTTCTTTAAACCCATTCCTATCACCTTTAGCACAGCCGCATGTCTGCTTATATCTATTGCCCTTGCAATAACTCCATTTTTACCAATTAAGACTGCTATGTGATGAGCCTTAGTGGGATCGTTTATATCTATATATCCTAAGCTATCTCTGATCATATCCATACTCCATATCTCTTTAGATTTTATTTTAAATCCGTGTTTTACCTTTACTTCCTCCATTTCAAATTCCTTAAGGCCCTCGACGTATACCAGACCGATCTTTAGCTCCTCTAAATTTTTAGGAGAACAGTTTATTATAAATTCTCTGCCATCAGCCCTAATTCTAAATATCCTTTCATTTGCTAGCATATTACTGCCTAGATGCAATTACACTAAAGTTTTATTGTTTGACGTATATGTGATCCTATGAAAATAGGGACTGCAGGTGTTCCGAACTGTTCAAAGGACAGATCGACCATAGGCGGTATAAAAACGATTAGAGATATAGGATTGGATGCCATGGAAGTTCAGTTTGTAAGAGGTGTAAGGATGAACAGAGAAAAGGCTAAGGAGGTCAAGAAGGTTTCTGAAGATCTGAACGTTAAGCTCTCTGTTCATGCACCGTACTTCATAAATTTAAACGCCGAGAGAAAGGATAAGATTGAGGCTAGCTTAAAGAGGTTGAGAGATACGATTCTCATAGGGGGAATATTTGCCAAAAACATAGTCTTCCATCCAGGATATTACTTAAAATCTTCAAAGGAGAAGGCGTATGAAAGGATCAGATGCAATCTAAAACTTATAGTGGAATTCATAGAGGATAAAGGCATCGATGTCATTCTGAGACCAGAGACGACTGGAAAGCCTACACAATTCGGTGAACTCGATGAGATATTAAAACTGTGCGAAGATCTCAACATTTTACCCTGCATAGATTTCAGTCACATACACGCCAGAACTATGGCCATGAACAGTTATGATGAATTCTGCTCGATACTCGAAAGGATTGAGGAGAAGATTGGAAAGGAAGCTCTGAGGAATATGCACATGCATGTTAGCGGGATAGAGTACGGATTAAAGGGAGAGAAAAGACATCTAAATCTTAAGCAATCAGACTTTAAGTACGAAGATTTGCTTAGAGCTCTAAGGGATTTTAAAGTGGAAGGAACACTGATAGTTGAAAGTCCTAATCTGGAAGAAGATGCGCTTATGCTAAAGGATCTGTGGAACAAGCTAATTTCCTGATTCATCAAGCAAAATTCTCCTATATAGATTCACCGATCACGCTAAGATGATTTGAATATATCAAACAGCACTATCCTCTCCCTAATTAAAAGTGGCAGTTTTCCTATACCGACTATCCTCAACTCCTCATCGCTTATATCAAAGAACTCCTTTATTCTTTCAATTTTCTTATCGTCAATTTTCAAAACCTTTTTTTCTTTAAACCCCAACTCCTTTAAACTTTCAAGACACTCGTCGTCGAGCAAAACAGCTACTATTTCATTCCTCCCACTCTTAGGTCCTATCTTTATGGCCTCATTTATCTGTCTTCTTGCCGCAACGTATAGTAAGATCTCCATTACCAATGTTCTCGCCACTCTTCTGTTCTCATTCCAAGCTTTTATAGCTTTCTTAACAGCAAATTCAACATGATCTATATCCACAACGTAATTTGCATCTATTAAAACGACGTTACAGTTTAACCTCTTAAGAAAATCGCTTACAGATTTTATCTCAATCTCTCCCTCAACTATTCTCATATGACCCTCATAAGTGCCTCCATCTTTATACTTCTATCGGTTAAATCGTATCTGAGCATTGCTTTTGGGACTAGTCCTCTTTTCAGCTTTACGACTTTTAATCTCCTCTGGATTTCATTTTCAGTTTCATGTATGTCCAGTTCTATTACACAGTCGGCTATTGCCTTTATTATATTTTTTAATTAGTTATCCTTTTGACATCATGGTTAGAACTACGGAATCCGTTCTCTTCACATTCATGGATATGTCCCTGAGAACATCGATTATTTCCATATAATCATAGTCGAATACAAGGGTGTTCAAGCTGTTTATTATAGCCCTATCGAAGTCATCATCCATGATCCTTAACCTTATAAACCTTAAAGGGTCGTGCTTTGTCTTTCTCAAAACCGATCTTATGTCTCCTTTACCATTTTTGGACTATTCACTTGTTTGAGTATTTGAGTGATTTTGGAAACTATGGGAACTTAAAACTAATATAAACTACTCACATACTTACTTTGGATGCCATCAGGCTTTGCCGATGACGGTGTAATCCCGTAACCCGTACCCTGTGGTGTGCGGGGATGTAGCTCCCAATGAACCACCGATGGAGATGAGGTGGCTGAGGGAAAAGCCCGTGCAAGTTCCTATAACTTAAATACCAGATAATGCACGGGCGACCACTCATGAGATCTATTATATCTATCTTGTTGAATTCTTCCTTCAATTCAAAATAAACCTTTATGTTCTGAATTAAATGCTCCTTTGTATCGTCATACTTCCAGTGCGAAATGGAAAGGAAAAAACGTCTGCTCTAGCTCCTGGTCCCTCAAGTAGGAGAACAAGGCTACCAGCTGGAAAACTCCATCCAACTGGGAATCAAGGGCAGTAATCCCGGTTTTAAATTTTTTCATTAAAAGTTATTAAAACGTTTCTCTCAAATAAATGATATGTTGAAGTTTGATGAAGAAGGACTTATTCCGGTAATAGTTCAGGATATAAAAACGAAGGAAGTGCTTATGCTTGCCTATGCAAACAGAGAAGCCTTAAAAAAGACATTTGAAACTGGATATGCGCATTACTGGAGCAGAAGTAGAAAGAAGATATGGATGAAGGGCGAAACATCCGGGAATGTTCAAAGAGTTATCGATATAAGAGTTGACTGCGATAACGATGCGATTTTGTATTTAGTTGAACAGAAAGGCGTAGCATGTCATACCGGGAATTACAGCTGTTTTTACAGAAAATTGGATAAGAATATGCTGGAATGATATTAAGCCTTCTTCTTAAACTGAGATTCATACAGACTTCTGACCCTTTCGATCGTGTCAGCATCCTCCACACCCTTGTCATCTCTGAGTCTTATAAATCTCGGAAATCTCAACGCAAAACCACTTTCGTACTTGGGACTTTTTTGAATTTCCTGATAAGCCACTTCAAACACTATCTTTGGTTGAAAGCTTATCCTCTTACCCTCCTCATACTTTATAAGAGGTTTAAATAATTCCGTAAGATCTTCAAGATCTTCATCCGTAAAGCCCGTTGCAACCTTTCCGACTCTCAGAAGCTTACCTGTATCCGTATCTAAGCATGCCAGCTCAAAAGAACTTATAAGATGACTCCTCTTTCCTTCTCCCCATTCACCACCTATCACGACCAAATCTAGCGTCTCCATAACCTCCTTTAGCTTTAACCAGTGCTTACCCCTCTTACCAGGTATATAAGGTGATTTTGGATTTTTCAGCATTGCACCCTCATGACCAGCGTTCAGAGCCTCGCTGTATACTCTCTCAACCTCATCCTTATCGGACGTTACAACCTGCTTTGCAATCTTAATTATATCAGATTCCTTTACGACCGATTCAAGTATCTTCCTTCTCTCCTCAAGGGGTAGATCTATTATCTCCCCATCCTTGTAAAGTATGTCGAAGAAGTAGACTATAAGCGGTATCTTTTCTATCATCTTCGTTATCTCATGTTTTCTCCTGAATCTTCTTAAAACCTGCTGAAATGGCATGGGTTTTCCGTCTTTAACTGCTATCACTTCTCCATCCAGTATCACTCCCTCCTCAACACATTTTTTAATTTCTCTTACTATTTCGGGTAAAGCTCTTGTAACGTTTTCAAGTCTTCTCGAGTATATTGTAACCTTTCCATTACCGTAATGTATCTGAACTCTACTTCCATCAAATTTCCATTCAACTGCAACTTTTTTCATCTCCCTTATGGCATCGGATATATCTTCTGCAACCTGAGCCAACATCATTTTAACGGGTATGTGAAGCTGTATTCTTAAATTCTTCAATCCGTTTTTACCCTCGTTCTTCGCAACCACTGCTACCCTTCCCAAATCGTTTACGATCATGTAACCTCTCTCGACGAGTTCCGAGTCGAGTCCCCAAGCTCTAGCAATTGCATCCCTTATTATCCCCTCACCGACACCAAGTCTCATTTCTCCCAGTATCAGCCTTGTTAAGTATCTTGCCTCTATTGGGCTTGCAGAACCGTAAAGACCGGTAAGAAGCAGTACCTTTCTCTTCTGGCTTCCCTCTCCCTCAAGCGATGCTATTTCGTCAAAGGTTTTTCTGATACTGTCAATTGTCAGCTCTTCTGAAAATAGCGTCATCATACCCTTTCCTTTAATAATTCTCTCAGCAACTAATCCTAAATCGCCGTAATCCTTAACAAGTCTTTCTATTTTATTCTTACTAACCCCGCTAACGTTTTCTAATGCTTTATAAATTAAACCAACACCGATTCCCAATTCCCTCTCATCCCATGGTGGGAATATCCTACCCATAAGGAAATGAACCACGTTATAAAGATCCTCATCGCTATCAACCCTTTTGATGAAGGTTGCAATTCTAGCCGTTAATTCCAGTGTTGATGATATCCTCTCTATTACCGAACAAAATTCCGCAAATTCGCGAAACGCTAAAGGCATATCCATATATCCACCGCTGGATTTAAGAACCTTTGCTATATCATTTCATCCAATCTCTTTTGAAGTGTTTTTTCTATTTTAAAGTAATCTATGCTTGCCTTCCTAACTTCTTCGACAAATTCTTTTTTCGTATAAACACCAACCCTCCATATATCCCTTTCGGCGCTCTTTAGAGCTTTAACGATCGACGACACCTCATCGAGTCTCCTTATTTCGCCGTTCATCCTAACGAGCGCTTTAAACTCTTTTGGCTCCTCCATCCTTGGTATATCAACTGCTATCCATTTTGGATCCACTCCAGCTGCTTCCGCTATTTCTATTTCGGCTATTTTTGGATTTATCCTCTGTATTTCCAGACCGATCTTATCCAAACCCACATATACAGCCCTTTTAAATAGCTTTCTACTATCTATCATTCTCATAATTTCCGAAGGATATCCCTCCTGTTTTCTTAAAAAGCAAGTTATTTCGTAATCATCCATTCTCAAGAATTCCACTGCATCTAAAAAGCCTTCTTCTATGCAGAACTCCACCGCCTTCTCGAACATCTTCCTAGCTATTCTACATACATGATGGAAGTACACGGTGGGATACATAAGAAATCTTGAGATTAGGAGAGATTCTGCTGCTCTTAATCCCTTTGACTCTATTATCATTTTTTTCCCATCAAAGGTAATCTTGTTTATCAGTCTTGACAAATCGAAAACACCATATGCGACTCCTGTGTAATATGAATCTCTAACTAGGTAATCCATCCTATCGGCATCTATGTCTCCGCTTATTATGTCGCAATCAGTTTTTCCTTTAATATGTTTTATTATCTTATTCACATCCAGACCAATCTCAGTTATCGCATCGTATATCTCGCCATTTTTTAAAATCCATTCGACATCCTCATGCTTTATCCTTATATACTTCCTGATTATTCCTTCACTACAATGAGAAAATGGTGCGTGACCTATATCGTGAAGCAATGCCGAAGCAATTATCTCTCTTTTCTCGTCATCACTTATATCCATTTTTTCTGTAAGCTGTTTTGCTATGTGCATGACTCCCAATGAATGTTCAAATCTCGTATGATTCGCTCCCGGATATACAAGATTTGCAAATCCTATCTGGCTTATTCTTCTAAGCCTTTGGAATTCAGGTGTATCTATCAGCTTAATTATCCAGTCTTCTATCCTTAAAAGACCATGTATAGGATCCTGTATCAGCTTCATATCAAATGCTTTCTATGTATCAAAGTATATATTATTTTGGTTTTTATTAAAATATCGTGCGATAGATTTTTTAAACAAATTTTTTAAGTAGTTCTAGGGGCCGTAGGGTAGCCTGGTTATCCTCCCGGCTTTGGGAGCCGGTGACCCGAGTTCAAATCTCGGCGGCCCCATCGGATTTTTTGTTTATTCTTGTATCCACAAATCAATACATCCTTTTAATTAAAACCCTACTATTCTATAGGTCTTTCCTCCATTCATCCATAAGAAATACGAGATTCCCCCTACCTTTTTTCACCTTTTCAATAAATCCTCTTCTTTCTAAATCAGCTAAAGCAAGGCTTAGTTTTGCTTCAGACCAGCCAAGTATATCTCTAAGTTCTTTTTGAGTGATTCTGCCGTTACTTCTTTTTAAAATGTCCAGTATCGCTTTTAGATCATCTGGAAGGGTATCTACAGCTGCTTTTTCAGATCTAGCCTTCCTGAACCTTATGAAGAGATAAACCGATATAAGAGATGCCGAACATATGGCTATGACTCCAACCACCTGATAATTCATATAGCCACCGTACTCTATATCAAATTCTATATCGCTTATCGACTCGTATTTCGTTATGTTTTCCAGTCTTGGAAAGAGAATTAAATCCAGCTTATAAATACCATTCCCTTCAATTCTTACAGTTTCATTACAGTATAGTTCAAATTCATCGAAGTAGTACGCCCTGATTTCATACGTACCGTTAGGTACCTCAAATGAATAAGTTCCATCCTCTGATATGATCCTCTGTAAAGGAGTTGTATTTATCTCGACTATAACCTTGGATAGCGGTTCAAGTTCCCAGGAATAGATTTTACCCTCGATTATGGCCGATTCACCGTTCGATATCAACATCATGAGTATAACAGATATAATTAGAAGTCTTAGGAGTAGCTTACCCATCAATAAGAATAGTGTATAAGAGTATTTAAATTGATGGAATGGGGCCGGTGGGATTTGAACCCACGACCAGCGGGTCTCTTCGGTCAGAGCTCCAACGGGTCATCACATCTCAGGAGACCCGTCTCTCATCACACCGCTGGAGCCCGCCGCGCTTCCTGGCTGCGCCACGACCCCGTCTATTTAGAGGTTAACCCGATGAAAATATAACACTTACGATTATTTCCTAATTTTTGATTTATAAAATTTTATTAAAAATCAATCTTCCTCAGGTATTTCAATCTTACCCTCATTTATCTCCCTTATAACCTCCTTGGGATGCTTACCATCAACGGTTATACCCATTGAGACACATGTCCCCAGAACCTCTTTTACAGCAGACTTCATCGAATAGCTAAGCATCTGTTTTTTCTTTACCCTCGCTATCTTTATTATTTGATCTAATGTTAGATTTCCGACGACTTCATACTTCGTCTTGCTCGCACCCTTTTCGATACCCAATTCCTTTTTTACCAAGGCAGAGACAGGTGGAACACCAACCTCTATTTCGAAACTCCTGTCTTCCTTTACTATTATCTTCACGGGAACAGGAAGCCCGTCGAAATCCTTTGTGGCTTTATTTATTTCATCTACAACCTGCTTGACGTTTAATCCGAGAGGTCCAATCGCAGGACCGAGCGGAGGTCCTGGAGTTGCCCTTCCACCAGTAACAAGCACCTTTACCACCTGCATACTATTCACCTCCCTTGTCAACGACCCTAACGTGATCAGCCTTGACAGTAATGGGTATAGGTACAACTGCCTCTAATAATTCAACTGTAATTTCGTTCTTTGCCTCATCAACCCTCTTAACTATCGCAAGCTCACCCTTAAAAGGTCCTGATATTATTTCAACCTTATATCCCTCTTTAATCTGTTCCACAGCTTTTCTTGGAACTAGGAAATGTTCAACCTCGCTAAACCCTATTTCCCCTCTGATGACACCTCTTACATGTGGTACACCTCTTACAGCCTTTAACAGGCTTTGAATATCCTTTGCCTCAACTATGACATAGCCTTTTAATTCTTTTGGAGCTAGGATTGAATAAACATCCAAATTGTATTTTCTCACTGCTAACTCCATGAGATTTGCTACTATCCTCTCTTGGTTTGCTGTTGTTTTTATTGCAAAGAATTTATTCATTTAAACACCCCCGGTAAAACTGTCATTAAGAGGTAGATTACGAAGCCTATAAACCCGACTATGAACATGACTATGATCGATATCTTGGTGGTAGTCGTGAACTCATCCCTATCCGGCTTTCTTGCCATTTTCAAAACATTTACGTATTCTCTAATTTTCGATTGAATATCCATAAATGAGGGCATAATATTTGAGTATATAAGCTTTCAGTATTCCCTTAGCATATCGATGTATATGTCGAAGAAGAAGTAGGTATCATGAGGACCCGGAGATGCTTCGGGATGGTACTGAACAGTTATCAGCGGGAAATCTAGATGCTTTAAGCCTTCAACGGTATAATCATTTAGATTTATCTGAGTGACAACAAGACCCCTTGGTAAGGTTTTTTCATCCACCGCAAATCCGTGATTCTGGCTTGATATGAATACCCTACCGGTTTCAAAATCTTTTACTGGCTGGTTCGCTCCTCTGTGTCCGAACTTAAGCTTGAACGTTTTTGCACCCAGCGCCAGTGCTGTAAGCTGATGACCGAGGCATATTCCTGCCATTGGAACTTTTCCCACAAGTTCTCTTATGGTTTCAATCGTCGGTTTAACTCTAGCTGGATCTCCCGGACCATTTGATATAAAAACACCGTCGGGATCCATATCCAATATCTCTTTAGCCGAATAGTTAAATGGAACGAGAGTTACGTTAACACCCCTTTTTAGCAACTGTCTAACTATACTCATCTTTACACCGCAGTCTATCAGCACAACCTCAAATCTCCCCTTAACATCAAATCTTTTAGGCTTTTTAACGCAGACCTTATCGACCAAATCCTTTTCGGTGATTGGTGTTATCCTTTTTGCTCTGTTAACTATCTCCTGTTCATCAAAATCTCCAACTGCCAGTATCGCGTTCATAGTACCGTAAATTCTTATCTTTTTTGTAAGCATCCTCGTATCAACACCCTCTATTCCGGGAACGTCGTATTCCTTTAACAGCTCATCAACCGTTAATTCACTCCTCCAGTTACTGGGCTCTCTACACAGTTCCCTCACAACGAAACCTTCGACCTTGACACCATCGCTCTCAAAATCTTCTCTGCAGACACCGTAATTTCCGATGAGGGGATATGTCATCATCAAGATCTGGCCTGCATAGCTGGGATCAGTTAAGGCCTCGACATATCCAGTCATCGACGTATTGAAGACAAGTTCACCTTCCACTATCTTTTCAGAACCAAATCCGATGCCTCTAACAATCGTTCCATCTTCTAGCACTAAGATCGCTTTCATTCAACCACACTTTACATCTAGCTTTTTATCCTTTTTTATACTTTTCAGTGCATAGGTTAAAAATTGTTCAATCGATAGTCAATTAAATAAATAAGTGAATGCAAAAAAATATATATAGTTGTTAGTATAGTATATTATTATTGGAGGTGGTACTATGGTAGAAGAACTGACAGAAAAAGATGAAAAAATAATAAATCTCCTGACTGAAGCTGGATTAAATAAAAATATAGCCAGAGTCATTGTATATTTATCAAAAACTGAAGAGGCTATTTCAAGAGATATAGAAAGGTCTGCAAATTTAAGACAGCCTGAGGTCAGTCTTGCAATGAAAGAGTTAAAGGAATTAGGATGGGTTAAGGAAAGAGAGCTGAAGAAAAAAGGAAAAGGCAGACCACTTAAAAGTTACAAGCTTACAATAGATTTAAAAGATATAGCAAAGCAATTAATTGAAAAGAAGAGAGAAGAAATAAGCAAAATTGAAAAAGACTTAGAAGAGTTGGAAAAACTTGTAGGATTAAAATAATTAAATAAATTAATTTTTATGAAATATTTTGGTATTATAGGATATCCCATCTCTCATTCCGCATCGCCAGTAATGCACAATTCCGCCTTCAAATACTTAAATATAGATGCAATATATCTATCATTTGAAGTGAAACCAGAAGAATTAAGAAATGCAATTTTTGGATCGAAAGCTCTTGGATTTAAAGGTTTAAACGTGACAATACCATACAAAGAAAAAGTGGTCGAATATATAAAACCCGTTGGAATTGCGAAAAAGATCCGTGCTGTAAACACAATAGATCTCCAAGAATTTAAGGGATATAATACCGATGCCCATGGAGCTCTCAAGGCACTCGAGGAGGCTAAGGTCGACATTGAAGATAAAAACGTTCTTATAGTAGGTGCAGGTGGTTCGGCGAGAGCTATAGCATTTGCCTTGGCTGAAAGAGGTGCAACAATTGTTATTACGAACAGGACTGAATCAAGAGGTTTAAAATTGGCTGAGGATGTTAGATCTGTCGGAGATTGCATATTTTATCCTTATGATAGAATTACAGATTTAAAAGGGAAGATTGATATGGTCATAAACTGCACTCCACTCGGAATGAAAGGTTTTGAGCAAAAACTCCCAGTTCCCGAATCATTAATTGAAAATATAATAGTATTTGATATAGTTTATAATCCAATCGAGACTCAACTAATAAAACTCGCGAAGAGGAGAGGTTGTAAGGTTGTTTACGGATTAGACATGCTCGTATACCAGGGTGCCGAAGCATTTAAGATATGGACAGGATTGGATCCCCCTGTAGATATCATGAGAAAAGCCGTTATCGATTTTCTGTCCCGTTATTAGATACAGATTTAACGATAGTGTTATAAGCAAATGTCTTTAGTATTTAAGCATGGTCGAGTTCAAGGTTGTCATATCCGATCCAAAAAGCGGTAAGGCTTATCAAAAGACTATAAGCGGTGCTAATGCAAACAAGCTAATAGGAAAGCAGATAGGAGATGTCATAAATGGTACAATAGTTGACCTGCCACCCGATTATGAATTGCAGATAACGGGTGGAAGCGACAAGGATGGATTTCCGATGAGACCTGATCTACCAGGAGCTGGAAGAAAGAGGTTGCTGCTATCCGGAGGTGTTGGATATAATCCAAAGGAAAAGGGTGTCAGAAGAAGAAAGACTGTGAGAGGAAGGGTTATTTCAAAGGACATAGTTCAGATAAACATGAAGGTCGTAAAACATGGCAGAATTCCTCTTGAGGAGTTCTTTAAGAAAAAAGAAGAATCGGAATCTAAGGAGTAATATGGCGATACTGGATGATAAGAAAAGGGCAAAGAAGTTTTATAAATATTTTTCAAAGGTATATGACTATATAAATCCAATATTTTATTCCAACGAAATGCGTAAGACTGTTGTTGACATGGCCAAGATAAAGCAAGGAGATATAGTTCTCGAGGTTGGATGCGGAACAGGTTATACAACATACGAAATTGTAAAGAGAACAGATGAAGATAACGTGATTGCAATCGACATCACGTATGAACAGATGAAAAAGGCTATCGAGAGATTTCCATCGGTGAAATTCATCATGGCCGATGCTGAAAACCTGCCGTTCAAAGATAATGTTTTTGATGCATCGATATCGGCAGGGTGTATAGAGTACTGGCCAAACCCTGTATTGGGGATTAAGGAAATGGCTAGGGTTACAAAGCCAGGTGGAAGGGTTGTCGTACTTGCACCCAGAAAGCCAAATAATCCAATCGTTAGAAAATTTGCCGAGTCGATAATGCTCTTTCCGTCGACTCAGCAATGCGTTGCATGGTTCTTAAAAGCGGGGCTGGACGATATAAGATATGTCGAAACTGGGCCATATAGATTCTGGAGCAAGCTCGTTGTAATAATATCGGGAAAGGTTCCAGATTAGATTTTTTAAAATTTAAACCTTTCTTGGATCTGTAATTTCACCGTATATCGCCGATGCTGCTGCAGTAGCAGGTGAACACAGGTATATCTGACCTTCTGGACTGCCTTGTCTTCCTATAAAGTTCCTGTTTGAGGTCGATAGACTTACCTCTCCACTCGCTATTAGACCCATACAGCTACCCATGCAGGGTCCACAGCAAGGGAATTCTACAATAGCTCCAGCCTCAACTAGTTTTTCGATTACACCTTGTCTCAAAGCCTTTATGTATTCCCTTCTAGATGCAGGTATTACTATCAACCTCACATTTCTAGCAATTCTTTCACCGTCCAGTATCTCTGCGCATATCTTCAAATCTTCAAACCTCCCATTTGTGCACGATCCAATGAAAATCTGGTCAACCCTTATACCCTCAACTTCCTCCACATCAACAACGTTATCAACCCTGTGCGGCTTTGCAACCTGAGGAGACATTCCGGTAACGTTCAGTTCAATTACCCTTTCGAATTGAGCGTTTTCGTCACTTTTCAAATCCTCTACATCATCTTTATCGATTTCCATGCCTATCTCTTTTAAATATCTTATAGTGACTGCATCTGGCTCAATTATCCCCGTTTTTGCTCCCATCTCAACGGCCATGTTACATATCGTTAACCTCTGATCAATACCGAGATTTTTTATGACCTCTCCACAGAATTCACATGTCTTGTAATTCGCCCCATGCGCAGAAACGATACCTATAAGTTTTAAAATTATATCCTTGCCGTAAACCATCTTTCCCAGCTTACCATCGATTACAAACTTTATCGTGTCTGGAACTCTAAACCACAACTTTCCTAGGGCAAATACGCATCCTATATCCGTTGAACCCACACCAGTTGCAAACGCACCCAATGCACCATAGGTACACGTATGACTGTCTGCACCCACGACGAGCATTCCGGGTT
Organism: uncultured archaeon; assembly: GCA_964471215.1. GTDB lineage: Archaea > Halobacteriota > Archaeoglobi > Archaeoglobales > Archaeoglobaceae > Archaeoglobus_B. The sequence goes on from CAYYFC010000001.1 coordinate 64,351, forward strand.
TTATGTACCTTTCCACCATGATTTGATGTGCTATCCCCTCTCCAACATCATAAAATATAATGCCTTGTTCTCTTGCAAATTCTCTAAGCATCTTATGATTTTCGGCCGCTTTCACACTGTCCGCTGGTGACTGATGGTCTAGAACGATTACGATCTTGCCGGGATCCCATACACTCCCATCACCCACTATTTCCCTAAACGTTTTTACAGCAAGGGGTGCGGTTATATCGTTTGCCATTGCAAGGTCTACGGGTGCAAGAACAAACTCTCCTGCTCTGACATCTCTCCTACATGCCCTTGAAAATATCTTTTCTGTTATCGTTTTTTCCATGCAAGAAGTTTGATATCATTTATTTAAACTTTAATCGATGAATGGACACCGCAGGACATCATAGTACTTTAACCGTATTAGAAGTCGTAATGCCAAGACTTAACATTACGACTATCGGGATTGGAGCTGTTACAAGTGTTTTCGCGGATCAAAAAGTGAGTTCCGCATTTTGAGACACTTCACGTTAACATTTCCGGCTGTTTAAAAGTCGGTAGGGGCATAAACATTATACTGTAGCTTTCTGCATCTTTTTATACCATTCTGCTCTGGGCGTTATGTTTATAGTAGGTTAATTGATATGATGTATGCGGGTGATAAGAGCAATGTTTCAAGCCCGCTAGGCATACTCTAGATCTGACCTCCCCCTGCCTTAAGGGGCGGAGGTTCCCCATAGGGGAACATGCTCGCATCTGCCTCACGGCAGGTCATTGCCTTCGGTTTGTGTCATCAGGTTATGTCAAAGCAAACCTCTACAACATTTTCAATATAATTATGACACGAACATATCTCCTATCCCCCTAATTCATCTCCGCCCCAAAGCTTCCTTAGCGACGGTTGTGAGCCTTGTGCCGCTGGGTTCGAACGCCACCCATGACCCTATGGGATGAGCCGTAAGGCAACTCTCTAGGCGAGGTGATCCTATGAACAGTATCATGTAATATAGAGTGATACTGTTTGAGGAAATGAAGCATGGGAATTAGCGTCTATAAAGCTTATAAATCATTTGGTTGAGAAAATCATAACTCGAAGCTGATGAAGAGGGAGGCTGATGAGTTAAAAGCTGAAGTTACCGAACAGGGTGCCGAGCAACGTACTGAAATAGAAGAGAAGTGAAAAGTGATCTCGCTAGGTGCTTTCAGCTTTACCATGGGAGATGAATGTTTAGATTAGATTGGTATGAATTTCCTCCTAAACTAGATCCCATCATAAACTCGTGTTCTCCTATTTCTGCGTAAATTTAAAATTCTTTTAAATCAAATTTTATTGATGTTAAAGAAGCTATTAAAACATGCAAAATCACTTGCAAGGGATTTAAATCTGAAGACAATAGTCGTTGTGTCTAGAGAGGAACCCAAAGCAGATGACAGGTTTAACATCGTTGCGGTATCAAAAAAATTTGTTACAATGCTAGAAAGTATGCTTTTTTCGATTGAAAGAGAGATGGAAATAGGTAAGGATATACTTGAGAGATCCCTTGTAATCCTTCAGGCAAGGGAATACATTCCAACATTTTTATATTTTAAAGATATCAATTTAGATCAGAAGGTGATATGCGTTATAGATTTAGAGCTTTTTAAGGGTCTAGTTTTGATAGATTTAAAAGATAGCAAAATTAAAAGGGCATTAACCGAATGTTCTGAAAGGATTAATCCGAACGTTTTAAAGGCTATTTTAAACATAGCGATTGATATAGCCAGAAAGGGAAGGGAGGGTAGGAGGATAGGTACAGCCTTTGTAATCGGAGACGTTGAAGAGGTTTTAAGGAGATCCCGACAACTCATACTAAATCCATATGAAGGTCATCCGATTGACGAGAGAGATATAACAAATCCAGAGAACTGGGAAAGCATTAAGGAGTTTGCTCAGCTTGATGGTGTATTCATAGTTGATGAGAGGGGTGTAATAGTAGCAGCTGGCAGATATTTAGAGGTCTCGGGGAAGGATGTTAAGATGAAAAAGGGATTTGGCGGTAGACATCTTGCATGTGCATCGATAACAAGGGAAACTGAGGCTATAGCCGTAGTTGTTTCAGAAAGTGGTGGAGATGTAAGGATATACAAAGATGGTGAGGAAATACTTGTAATAGACTCAGACATGATACTATAGCCATTTGCCGTCTGCGTCCGCAATTTATAGCTCCTTTGCCTAAACAGGGCTGATCAGAATTATTCTTAACTACCGATGATCTCGATGGATTTAAAGTTCAGGTTATTAAGGATCTTGTTGCCGTTTACAGAGTTCATAGAAAAACATAGAAATATATAATTTTGCTGACGTAATTTTTTTATATTTCCATGCATTAGCGGATTTGAAGACCC
>CAYYFC010000002.1:0-59638 GCA_964471215.1 uncultured archaeon
TTTGCTTCCTTCCAACACCTTTTTTCTTAGCATAAGCATATCTGACAAATCCCTTATTATTGGTCGAGGTCTATTTATAAGAAGAATTAAGATATCTTTTTCTCTTGCACACGTAGCACAGAATGCTGATTAAATGAATGAAATACAAAGCTTCATAAATCCTATCTTCATTGAGAAATCTCTTAGCCAAATTTATTTGATCCTCAATCTTAACTCGCTTCTTCGATTTTCTTTCTTATCATTCTACTTTACACTATGTCAACTTTAGTTTATAATCTGTTAACTTAAGTTCATAAAATTTTTTGATTAAATATTATAGCACGTTCTTTCTCTCGAGTTCACGGATCTCTCGATCTTTCTAATGTCTTTTTCAAACATTACTGTCTTGAACACGCTTTTACCACTGTGGAAAATTCCTAACACGTTGGAATTGTTGAAAATAATCCCTATGACCATTCCCTCGTATAGCTCTTCCTATCTTCTGAGAGTTTCGATGTCTATGGAGCTTAGAGAACCATTCTTGAATTCCATGGAATGTATATAAGCCAACCCAGCAATTTCGTACCCGCACTTTTCGTAGAATGTCAAAGCTTCCGCTAAGCTTGAATAGTCTAATAGTTTAGTTCTGCACTAGTTGAATGTGAGATCACACATTCGAGATCGTAGAAACTTGTCAGGATCATTTTTCCATCTATTTTCTGACTTCCAAGTGCAGCTATCCACTCTCTCGAATCCTTGCCATGAGAAAGCAAAACTCTAAAAGCTTCATAGAAAACCGGAGCAGGGATTACAAGTTCTTTCTGCTCTTCGCATTTCTTAATTGTTTCAGGCTCAGATTTGAGCTCAGGCTTTGCATAACTTTTAAGCCAATCTACAAATCTAAAAGCATTTGCCAAAGCTAACGTTAACTTATAGGCGATTACAAGGGAAAGGAGAACAGCAAATCTTATGGCATATGCTACGGATTTTTTTCAGGATGGTTTTGTAGTCTTCTATGATTTTTTTGAGCAGTCTCGGTAACAAAATATATCCTCTTATTAGGTTTCTGAAAGCTTTCAAGTCTTTCCATAGGCTAATCCTCCTCTTCTCAATCGATCTCGGAAATTCTATGGCCTGAGCAACGATATGTGAAGCATGCATCGTCTAGTAGTCCTTCTCTTGTGATATGGAGAAATCATTTCTGGTTAATTTCTTGAATAAGGTTCTAGGTAAGTCTTTCTAGTTCAAAAGGCTCGCAAGCAAAAGTGTTATAAACACGGGCCGGGAGGGATTCGAACCCCCGACCGCGGGATTAAGAGTCCCGCGCTCTAACCTGGCTAAGCTACCGGCCCCTCTTATCTTATTAGAAGCAATCGGATTTAAAAAACTTATGCATACATTTAAACATGAGATCGCTACTGATTTCAGTGTTTTCAGCCATGCTGGGGTTGGGAATAGTCAGCCCTTTAATGCCACTGTACGCAAGGGATCTGGGGGCAACTGGGATATGGCTTGGAATGATATTTTCGGGTTTTTCATTTTCGAGAGCAGTTTTCATGCCAATAATTGGAAGATTATCAGATAGATTTGGTAAAAAAATTTTTATCACGATTGGTTTAGCCCTGTACTCTGTTATCTCCGTTATTTATATAATCGCAGAGAACGTATACGAGCTTGTTGCAATTAGGATTTTTCACGGCTTCTCTTCTGCAATGGTAATTCCGTGCGCGATGGCCTATATAAGTGAGATAGCGCCCGAGGGGAGTGAGGGGAAGTACATGAGCTCATTCAACATATCGATGCTACTTGGAATAGGGTTCGGACCGATAATAGGTGGAATAATAAAGGACGTACTGGGATTGAAGTTCGCATTTCTTTCAATGTCAATTTTAACAGTTCTGGCATTTCTGCTCGTGATGCTATTCGTTCCAAATGTTAAGGTTAAGAGGAAATCATCTGGAGGATTTAAGATACTTCTTAACAAGCTGTTAAATGCTCTGATAATATTCAGACTTTCTCAAGCCTTCAGACTTGCCCTCGTCATGTCATTCCTTCCAATTCTAATATCCCACTTAAGGGGATATCAGATAGGAATAGTTATATCTGCAATAGTTTTAACGAATGCCGTATTTCAAAAACCGTTCGGAGTTCTTGCCGATCGATACGATAGGAGAAATCTTATACTTCTAGGATCTCTTACATCTATAACATCTCTTGTACTACTTCCATTTTACGACAAATTCGCAAATGTTTTAATGCTGGGAGTTGCAATGGGTATCGGAAATGCAATGGCTACTTCGTCCGCTTCTGCAATAGCAGTCAATCTGGGAAGAGAGCTGGGTCATGGAACGGTTATGGGGTTTTTTAACATGGCGTTGAGCATTGCCATGACGATATCCCCTCTCCTTGCCGGATTTATAATGGACGTGTATGGATTAGATTCCGTATTTTTTATAATAGCTATTATAAGTGCTGTGGGTGTTTTTATATTTTACGCTCTTTCAAAGGTTTAGAGATGAAGGAGAAGTTCATGAAGATAAATCCCGAATTCGTTAAGAGATACGAGAAGATAGATGACTCGAAAGAGTTTTGGGAATACATGTCAAAACCGCTGAGGACGAGTATAAGGGTTAACACTTTAAAAGCGAGTTTGGATGAAGTTGTCGGAAGTCTGGGAGAAAGATTCGAGCTCGATCGGATAAAGTGGTGTTCTGAGGGTTTCTTTATAAAATGCGAGAGAGTTGGGTCAACAATCGAGCATCAGCTCGGACTAATATTCATTCAGGAGGCATCGTCCATGATCCCTGCAATAGCGCTCGATGTAAAACCAGGAATGCTCGTACTGGATATGGCAGCAGCACCTGGCGGAAAGACAACGCAGATAGCCCAGTACATGAAAAACGAGGGTTGCATAATTGCGAACGATGTAAAGGCTGACAGAATTAACATACTGATATCGAATCTGCAGAGATGCGGTGTTCTGATAGCGAGGGTTACTATGAAGGATGGGAGGTTTTTTTCGAGGTTCAGAAACAGATTTGACAGGGTTTTGATAGACGCACCGTGTTCAAACGTCGGAATGATAAGGAAAAACTATAGATATCTTAAGAGGTGGAGACTTAAGGAGGTTATATCCTTCTCAAAGCTTCAGAAGGAGTTGCTGATGGCGGGATACAAGGCGCTTAAACCTGGAGGGATACTCGTCTACTCCACATGCACGCTTGACCCGCTGGAAAATGAGGAGGTCGTTGATCACCTTCTTTACAGCACCGATGCTGTGATAGAGGATATAGATATCCCCGTGAAGTGCACGAAGCCCATAACAAGATTCGGGGACAGAGAGTATTTGACCGATGTAAAGAAGTGCCTCAGAATTCATCCTCAGGACAACGACACTGAGGGATTTTTCATTGCAAAGATAAGAAAGCCGTGATTAATGGTTAAACGTAAAATGTAATCCTGAGGAGATCCCTCAGGGCAGGTGCCAGGCCAAGGACTATTAACACGAATTTTATAAAATTCTTTATATTATCATCTTCGCCCCTGTCGAGTATTGCGATTACTGCTAGAAGTATCAGGAACTTTACGGGAAGCAGGGACCAGGCACCGATCCTTGAAATGAGGATTTTTGGAATGACGTGGATTTCCCTGTAACCGAAATAGCTTATTCCTATATACGTTACCGATGAATCTAGCATGTGGCTGAAGAAAACAAGTCTGCTAAGATTGTTGTCTGCAAATCTCATGACCTTTTTTGTTAAAAGGATAAAGATCGACGTGAGCGATAAGGCCATTAATGCCGATAAGGGGGCAACCAAAGGATTCTTTACATCCAAATTCATAAATAGGAATGTGAGTGAGGAAGAAGAAAGTATCGTGCCGATAGAACAGTAGTACAACCAATATTTCTCCTTTTTCCTTAAACAAAAGACGAGAACGGGGAATGCTATGGTGAATGTCAGCAGGTATATCAGGGGTGACATGAAGAGGTAGGAAATGGGGGGTTTTATGAAACCTGAATCCTCAAAAATCCTGAGAGAAGATCCGAGAAGTATAAAAGGTATGTTAGAGTACGCAAACTTCTCGTCAAAGTTCAACCTCTTGCTGAGATATCTGTATAAAAAGTAAACTGCTATTATAAGGATGGCCGCCCACGTTGCCGTATTCACGGGGTTGTATCCGGTCTTGTAGACTATCGAATCTATATAGTACTTCTTTATGAAATCCCAGATCATATGATCACAGGACATCGGACAACAGATATATCTCTTACTGTCAATTCAATTTTATGAAGGTGAAGGATGCACCCAAGACATCTACATCCATAATAATCCGCTCGGCATCAAATGCAAGGATTTCTCAGTCAAAAAATCCATTACTGGAGCTTATGAGGAGGATATTTAGAAAGGAGGAAGTTGCTATTAAGGCTGCAAAGTTCGTAACGATTGTGGAAGAATGCGAAAAGAATAAAAAACCGTTAAGGGTTGAGGACTGGCAGAAGACGATTGATGAGCTAAAAATGTCCAGATCATCCTTTTATTCCATGAGAAACAAACTGATCGGAGCTGGATTGATTTCTATAAAAAACGGTGAATACAGATTATCGGGTGTTTTCAGCAAGGATCTCGTCGACATGGCGAGATGGTGGTGGGTTGTCATGCTCGGATATGATGAGGAATCCCTATGAGAATTTAAAATATATAAAAATTGGAAAATAAACAAGCGAGCACGAAAAAGATTTATATCAATTCATGTCTTATAGCTTTGAGGGCTCGTAGCTCAGCCAGGTAGAGCAACGGGCTTTTAACCCGTTGGTCGCGGGTTCAAATCCCGTCGAGCCCGCTTGATAACAACATCCTTATTTTACAGACAGAGCGACGAGATTTACAAAAAGAGGGATGTGACGGGAAAAAGCCGTCTGCAGTTAAGTTTAAATACTTCAAATGTATAGAGTTCACCAAAACATCCCCGACAGGTCGTTGTGAAAATAAGAAATATGTACGGCTCCTCATATGAGAGATCCGGGTGTACGTGGTTTGGGATGAGTTTGATGAGATGTAATGAAATGAGTTGCCGTAATATGGTGGGATAGTTCATTTGGTGATGAAGCATGAAGATAAGGCTTCAAGATCATATACTTGTTCCAAAGCATGAGGTTCTGAGCAAGGAGGAGGCAAAGGAGATACTCAAGTTGTTAAACGTTAAACCTGAGCAGCTTCCTAAGATAAGAGCAGATGATCCGATCGCTAGGGAGATTGGTGCAAAGGTTGGAGATATCGTGAGGATCATTAGAGAGAGTCCAACAGCAGGTGTTTCTATTGCGTATAGATATGTCGTCCCGCCATCTATTAAGTCGACGAAGATTAAAGAGGAAGAGGAGTAATGATAATTTTTGGTGATGGTTATGCTAGATAGGAGGATTCTTGCAAAAGCTTACTTCAGCCATGAAAGACTTGTGAAGCATCAAATAGATTCTTTTAACAGGTTTATAGATGAGGGATTGCAGAGGGTTATCGATGAGCAGAAGATGATCGAGCTCGACATTCCGAACACTTACGTGAGGTTCGGGAAGGTATGGATAGACAGACCTATAGTCAAGGAGGCTGACGGGACAAGAAGGCTGCTTCTTCCAGCAGAGGCTAGGTTGAGAAACTTAACATATGCTGCGCCAATATACGTGGAAACGCAGGTCGTGGATGAGGGTAACGAACTCGAGTGGGAGGTAGTGGAGATAGGTATGCTTCCAATCATGCTTAAATCCAAGGTTTGCAACCTCCATCCTGACAACATAGACGAGGCAATAATGGCCTTTAGAAAGATAGACGAATTGCCTTCGGATTATGAGAGAAAGCTATGCTTGGCAGGAGAGGATCCCGTGGATCCCGGCGGATATTTCATAATAAACGGTACGGAAAGGGCTTTGGTCACACTTGAAGATCTTGCACCAAACAAGATATTACTCGAAAAGGAGGAGAAATATGGAGAAGAGGTTGAAATAGCAAAGTGCTTCAGTCAGAAAGCGGGTTATAGGGCGCTTGTAGTTGTTGAGAGGGGAAGGGATAACATACTGGAGGTAACATTTCCTCAGCTTCCAAAGCCAATTCATTTCGTAATCCTGATGAGGGCCCTTGGTGTTGAAAGCGATCAGGAGATAATTGAGATGGTGAGCAAGAATCCGGAGATAATGAAGTACATGCTGGAAAACATAGAGATAGCTGAGGTGGAAACAGAGGAGGAGGCTATAGATTACATAGGCAGAAGGGTTGCTCCTGGTCAGAGCAGGGAGTACAGAATTCAGAGGGCAAACCAGGTTCTCGATCAGTACTTCCTACCGCATCTAGGAACGGATAAGGAGTCCAGGAGGGCAAAAGCGTTTTTCCTGGCAAGAATGGCAGAAATGGTATTCGAGCTCCATCTGGGATTGAGGAAGGAGGATGATAAGGATCATTACGCTAACAAGAGGCTTAAGCTTGCAGGTGATCTGATGGAGGAGATATTCAGAGTTGCACTGTTAAGGCTTATTAAGGATGTCAAGTACCAGCTCGAAAGGGCTAAGGCGAGGGGGAGACCTCTGAAGATGTCTACGGCTGTAAGAAGCGATGTTCTTACTGATAGGATAATGCATCCGATGGCAACGGGGAACTGGGTTGGTGGTAGGACAGGTGTTTCCCAGCTTATAGACAGGCATAACTATATGTCCGTTCTTTCTCATCTTAGGAGGGTTGTTTCACCCCTTTCAAGATCACAGCCTCATTTCGAGGCAAGAGATCTCCATCCAACACAGTGGGGAAGGCTATGCCCGAACGAGACGCCTGAAGGGCCAAACTGCGGTCTTGTTAAGAATTTTGCCCAGTACGCTGAGGTTAGCGTTGGAACTGATGAGGAAGAGATAAAGAAGGTTTTGTTTAGTCTAGGTGTTGAGCCCATAAGAGGTGGTTGAATGGAAAAGTGCAGGGTTTATGTTAACGGTGCTCTGATCGGATTTTATAAAGATGGGAAGAAGCTAGCTGAAATGATTAGGGAGCTCAGGAGGAAGGGAAAGATATCCAATCAGATCAACGTTGCGTATTATGAGGATTCAAATGAAATAAGGATAAATACGGATGCCGGAAGGGCTAGAAGACCTCTAATAGTTGTTAAGGATGGAAAACCCCTCGTCACGGAACAGGATGTAGAGAGGTTGAAGAGAGGAGAAATAACATTTGAAGATCTTGTTAAACAGGGAAAGATAGAGTTTCTGGATGCTGAGGAAGAGGAAAACGCGTATATAGCAATAAATGAGGAAGATCTCACACCGGAGCACACGCATCTCGAGCTATGTCCATCGCTTATAGCCGGGATATGCCTTGGCTCGATTCCATATCCAGAGCACAACGCAAGCCCGAGAAACACGATGGGTGCTGCGATGATAAAGCAGAGTCTGGGACTTCCATATTCAAACATGTCTTGGAGGGCGGATACAAGAGGACATCTGCTACACTACCCGCAGATACCCATTGTAATAACCGATACTCAGAAAGAGATAAGGTTTGATGAGAGACCTTCTGGTCAGAACTTCGTTGTTGCAGTTCTTAGCTATGAGGGTTATAACATAGAGGATGCGCTCATCTTCAATAAGGGTAGCATAGACAGGGGACTTGCAAGATCTCATTTCTTCAGGACTTATGAAGCAGAGGAGATAAGATATCCTGGAGGACAGGAGGACAAGTTCGGAATACCTCCATCTGACATAGCCGGGTACAGGGGAGCTGAATCCTACGTACATCTGGATGAAGACGGGCTCGTTCATCCGGAAACCGAAGTGAATCCGGATGACGTGTTAATAGGTAGGACTTCTCCACCGAGATTTCTTGAAGAACCGACGGAACTCGGAATTTCACCTCAAAAGAGAAGGGAGACTTCGGTAACCATGAGGTCAAATGAGAAGGGCATAGTTGATGCGGTATTCCTTATGCAGTCCGAAGGAGGGTCGAAGCTCGCAAAGGTAAGGGTCAGGGATCTGAGAATACCTGAGCTTGGTGACAAGTTTGCATCGAGGCATGGTCAGAAAGGAGTAATAGGACTTATAGTACCCGAGGAGGATATGCCATGGACGGAATCGGGAATAGTTCCGGATATGATAATCAATCCGCATGCAATTCCGTCCAGGATGACCATAGGTCACGTTCTGGAAATGATAGGCGGTAAAGTCGGATGTCTTGAGGGAAGGAGGATAGATGGAACGATATTTCACGGTGAGGATGAGAAAGATCTGAGAAAGATATTGGAGAAGTTCGGATTTGTCCATACAGGGAAAGAGGTTATGTACGATGGTATTACGGGAAAGAGGTTCGAGGTTGACATATTCGTCGGTGTGATATACTATCAGAAGCTTTATCACATGGTGTCTAACAAGATACATGCCAGGAGCAGGGGACCTGTCCAGATTCTTACAAGGCAGCCCACAGAGGGAAGGGCGAGGAAGGGAGGATTGAGGTTTGGTGAAATGGAGAGGGATGTCCTCATAGGGCATGGAGCAGCACTTCTCCTTAAGGATAGGTTGCTCGAGGAGTCCGATAAGGTTGAGGTATGGGTATGCGGAAACTGCGGGCACATAGCAACGTTTGACTACAGAAGGAATGTGGCATACTGCCCTGTATGCGATGACGACAGCAACATACACAGGGTTGAAATGAGTTACGCCTTCAAACTCTTGCTGGATGAGTTAAAATCCATGATGATTGCTCCAAGAATAATTTTGGGTGATAAGGCATGAGGTGATTCTAATGGTTCCAAAGAGAATAGCTGGTATTAGGTTTGAGGTTTTGAGCCCTCAGGAGATAAGGAGAATGAGTGTTGCGAAGATAATAACACCCGAAACTTATGATGATGACGGATTTCCGATAGATGGAGGACTTATGGATCTTAGACTGGGTGTTATAGATCCGGGACTGAGATGCAGGACGTGTGGAGGCAGGGCTGGTGAATGTCCTGGCCATTTCGGTCATATAGAGCTTGCAGCTCCAGTCATCCATGTAGGATATGCCAAATTGATTGCAAAACTCTTAAACGCGACCTGCAGGGAGTGTGGAAGATTAAGACTTAAGGATAATGTGAGGGATAGGTTTATACAGGAGATAGAAGATAGAAAAAGGCTTGGACAGGATTACGATGAGGTTATAAAAGAGGTTTACAGGAGAGCGAAAGCAGTAAGGAAATGTCCTCACTGCGGGGCAGATCAGGTCGAGGTGAAATTTGAAAAGCCAACTTTTTATTACATAGGAGAGCACAGGTTAACTCCGAAAGATGTCAGGGAATGGCTTGAGAAAATACCGGATGAGGATCTTCCAGCTTTAGGGTTAAATCCTAAAGCTGTTAGACCCGAGTGGTTCGTGCTAACTGTTTTACCAGTTCCTCCTGTAACCGCAAGACCTTCGATAATACTTGAAACTGGTCAGAGAAGCGAGGATGATCTGACGCATAAGCTAGTTGACATAATAAGAATAAATCAGAGGTTTCTGGAAAACAAGGAGGCAGGGGCTCCTCATCTTATCCTCGAGGACTTGTGGGAGCTTCTGCAGTATCACGTGACGACTTATCTGGATAACGAGGTGAGCGGTATACCGCCGGCAAGGCACAGAAGCGGAAGACCTCTTAAAACGCTTTCTCAGAGACTTAAGGGAAAGGAGGGTAGATTCAGGGGATCTCTGTCCGGTAAGAGGGTTAACTTCTCGGCAAGAACTGTCATAAGTCCCGATCCCTGTCTCAGCATAAACGAGGTTGGAGTTCCAAAAGAGGTGGCGGAGGAGCTAACAGTTCCTATATTCGTTACGGAAAAGAACATCGATGAGGCAAGGGAGTATATCCTGAGAACAGAACATCCTAAGGCGAACTACGTTATAAAGCCCGATGGTAGAAGGATAAGGGTTATGGAGTCGAACAGAGAAGAACTCGCTGAGAAGATAGAGCCCGGATGGATAGTTGAAAGGCAGCTTAAAGACGGGGACATAGTGCTCTTCAACAGACAGCCTTCGCTTCATAGGATGAGCATCATGGCCCATTACGTCAGGGTATTACCGGGAAAGACATTCAGACTTAATCCAGCTGTCTGTGTTGCAGGTGATACAGAGGTTCTCCTAGATGGATTCAAGGTAAAGATTGAAGAGCTGGAGGATATATGGAATATAAGGGGCCTGTACGTCCTAACATGTAAATGGGAAAGTAGGATTATTGAACCCTCCAGAATCAAGGCTTTTCATCGCATAAATCCGAAGGATTACGGTTTGAAATGCTTCGAGATAAGAACGGAGAGCGGTACAGTCCTTAGGGTAACGGAGGATCATCCATTCTATACAAACAGAGGGGTAATTTCGGCAGGGGATCTGAGAGTGGGCGATCTTGTTGCGAGCTATCCAATTGAGCTTCCTGAGCTTGAGCTAGTCGACGGTGTTATCATTAATGAAGAAGATCTGATGTTACCCGACTGCGTAAATGAAGAATCCGTGCTTAAAGAGCTGAAAGAGCTAGATCTCTTACCGCTTAAGCTGAGCGATCTGAGGCTTGTAATACTGGCAAGGATAATCGGTCGTCTGCTGGGAAATGGAACGCTGACGACAACGGGATCTGATGGATTTTTAAGGATACAGTTCAGAGGAAGGAAAAGGGATCTTGAGGCAATCGTAATGGATTTAAGAAGGCTAGGATTTAATATTGAGTCATGCATGACCTGCATAGAGCCGGAGAATTCTGAAGAGGACATTGAATCGGAAATCTGGATTTCATCTCAGGCTCTTGGTGTCCTTCTACACTCTTTAGGAGTTCCGATCGGTGACAAGACCATGCAGGAGTTCAGCGTTCCTGAATGGATTATGAGAGCTCCTAGGTATATAAAGAGGGCTTTCATCTCAGCATATTTCGGAAGCGAACTGACCGAACCGGATTTAGAATCATCGGATAAACCCGTATTCAGAGTTCTGAAATCCGAAAAATATGTGGAAAACGGGTTGAAGTTCGTGGAAGAAGTTGGAAAAATACTGGAGGAGTTCGGGGTAAAGATTTCGGATGTAAAGGTCGAGGATTGGAATTCAGATGGAACAAAAGTTATATCGGTTGAGCTCAGCAACGAACTCGAATCCCTTGTAAATCTCTATGGAAGAATAGGTTACGAGTATGCATACGATAAGGAGAAACTTGCAAGGTTCGCGTATCACTACCTGAGGATCAAGAAGAAATATCTGGGAGGGGATGGATACGAGAAATCCTCGAGAATTGGATTTGAATGTGAAGCATCTCGTTTGTTCCATGGAGTATATGGATATGATCTTGACTTCAGGAGGTTTGTAGCCGAAGTAACTCAGGGTCTGAGCGAATCGGGAGTTGTTTGGGATAGAATAGTTGAGATAAGGGAATGCGAGTTAAACGAAGCTTATGACATAACGACGGAATCGGAAAACCACAACTTCTTCGCATTCAATATCCTGACAGGTAACTGCCCACCCTACAATGCAGATTTTGACGGTGACGAGATGAACCTGCATGTTCCTCAGAGCCTTGAAGCTCAGGCCGAAGCAAAAATACTCATGACAGTTCAGGAGCATATATTAAGTCCGAGATTTGGAGGACCGATAATAGGTGGCATACACGACCATATAAGTGGGTTGTACCTGCTGACGAGAGGTGAAAGGCTTTTCACAAAGGAAGAGGTAATGACGCTGATAAGACCAATAGATACGAAGGAGCTTCCTCCTCCAAAAGTCGTTAAGGATGGTAAGGAGTACTGGACAGGAAAGCAGATATTTAGTCTGATACTGCCCGACATAACGCTTGAATTCAAGGCTGAGATATGCAGGGGATGTGATGAGTGCAAGAAGGAGGAATGTCCGTACGATGCTTACGTGATTATAAGGAGGGGTGAACTAATAAAGGGAACGATAGATGAAAAAGCAGTTGGTGCTTTTAAGGGAGTTATAATAGATGAAATAGTTAGAAAGCATGGAACAGAGAGAGCAAAGAAATTTATAGATGATATGACGCATCTTGCTATCAGATCGATAATGTTTACAGGTTTTACAATAGGTATAGACGATGAGGATATACCAGATGAGGCAATAGCCCAGATAAAGGAAATAGTGGCGGATGCGGAAAAGAGGGTAAAGGAGCTCATAAGGGCTTATGAGGAGGGAAATCTCGAGCCAATGCCCGGAAGGAGCTTGGAGGAAACGCTTGAAATGATGATTATGAGAGAGCTTGGAAGGGCAAGGGATAGGGCAGGTAGAATTGCTGAGAGATTCCTCGGATTGAACAATCCTGCAGTGATAATGGCCGTGAGCGGTGCTAGGGGATCAATGCTTAACTTAACACAGATGTCGGCATGTATAGGTCAGCAGTCTGTAAGAGGTGAAAGGATAAACAGGGGATACACGTATACAAACAGAACTTTGCCTCACTTCAAACCTGGAGACTTGGGGGCAAAGGCAAGGGGATTTGTAGAGAGCAGCTATAAGAAGGGTTTAAATCCGATCGAATTCTTCTTCCACGCTATGGGTGGAAGGGAAGGACTTGTCGACACAGCATGCAGAACGTCAATTTCCGGTTATCTGCAGAGAAGAATGATAAACGCGTTACAGGATTTGAAAGTCGAATACGATGGAACTGTTAGGGAACAGACATCTGGAGTTGTTGTGCAGTTCAGATACGGTGAGGATGGAATAGATCCGATGAAGAGCTTCAGGGGAAAGGCAGTTGATATAGATAGGATTATTAAGGAAGTTTTGGAGGGATAGATATGTATGAAGAGATCCTTAAGGATGTTCCTCTCCCCAAATCGATTAAAGATGAGATCAAGAGGAAGCTTGAGGAATTGAATATAGATGAGGAGAAGGCTAAAAAGATAGTGGATAAGTGCGTTGAGACATACTTTAAGAACCTTGTTGAACCTGGAGAGGCATCGGGTATAGTTGCAGCGCAGTCGATAGGGGAGCCGGGAACTCAGATGTCCCTTCCTTACGAAGAGGAGATAATAATTAAGGAAGGGGATACGATAAGACCTGTAAGGATAGGGGAATTCGTTGACAGTAACATAGAAGAATTCGGATTTACAAGAATAGGTGGTAGCGAGGTATGCGATCTGTCTTCAGATGTATACGTTTTGAGTCTAGATGCTAACGGGAAGGTATACTGGAAGAGGGTGATAAGATGCATAAGGCACAGATTTAAGGGAAATCTGATAAGGATTGGAACGAAATCGGGCAGAAAGATCACGGCAACACCATACCATTCCTTTGTAACACTGAAGGAAGGCAGAATAGTACCAGTAATGGGATCTGAATTGAGAATTGGGGATAAAATACCAGTTCTGAAGTTCATGCCGGCTAGATGCATAAAGGCTGTTGATCTGCATGAAGTTCAGATCAACGGACCTTTTGAAAGAATTGAATTGGATTTCAACCTCGGATATCTAATCGGCGCCTATATTGCCAGAGGAAGAATTGATGACACGGGAATAATCATACAAGGTATGAGCATTGATGCTGTAAAATCAATAGAGAAAATATTAGTTGAACGAAACCTAGGATCTGTCGAATACAGAGGAGATTTTCTGGAAATAAACTCGTACGTTTTGAGGGAAATCCTGGAAAGATTCGGGAGGAACCCAGAGGAAATGATTTTGCCAGACTTCGTATTTAACGCAGATATTGAATTCGTTAAAGGAATTTTGAAAGGTTTTCTTGATTTTAGCGGAAGATCTATGTCTAAAGAAGATTTAACATTAAATTTCTCATCCAGAAGACTTATGGACTGCTTCGCAATACTTTTATCGAGATTCAAAGTTTTCACGATCAAGACGAGAAAAGAAAAGCGATACGAGCTGACTATTCCTAAAGAATATCTGAAGATCTTAATGGATGCCATAAAATCAGAGTACGAGTATAACGAAACTGAATCGGATGTAGTCTGGGACGAAATAGTATCGATTGAAGATGTTTATTACGATGGATATGTCTACGATGTATCCGTCAGCGGTTTGGAGACATTCACAACATTTGAAGGTGTTGTAACGCACAACACCATGAGAACATTTCACTATGCAGGAGTTGCCGAAATAGATGTCACACTCGGACTTCCAAGACTGATAGAGATACTGGATGTTAGAAAAAAGCCATCGACACCTATGATGACCATAAGGCTCCTTCCTGAATATGCAAAGGATAAA
The DNA here is from genome assembly GCA_964471215.1 of uncultured archaeon. Classification (GTDB taxonomy): domain Archaea; phylum Halobacteriota; class Archaeoglobi; order Archaeoglobales; family Archaeoglobaceae; genus Archaeoglobus_B. The sequence continues at coordinate 14,171 of CAYYFC010000002.1, forward strand.
GAAAAGGCTAGAGAGGTTGCGAATAGAATAGAGGCGACTTATATAATCGATGTGGCTGACATAGCCACAGATATAAGAAATCTTAGAATTATAATAAGCCCAGATGAAAAAGCACTGGAAAACAAGGGTTTAAGCTTCGAGAACCTTAAAAAGATAGTAGAGAAAAGGATTATTAAGGAAAAGGCTGAGCTGATAGAGGAGGATGGAAAGCTCATAATTCAGATATCCCCAGATGTCAGCAAACCCTACAAAACTCTGATGGATATATTTGAAAAGATAAGAAAGGAGGTAATAGCTGGAATCAAGGAGATAAAAAGGGTTATAATTAGAAAGGAGGGGGATGAGTACGTACTTTACACAGAGGGTTCAAATCTTAAAAAGGTTATGAAGGTTAAAGGTGTTGACTACACTAGGACGATAACAAACAACATATACGAGATATACGAGGTTCTTGGAATAGAGGCTGCTAGAAATGCCATAATAAAGGAGGCAATAGAAACACTTGAGGAACAGGGTCTGGAGGTAGATGTTAGACATATAATGCTTGTAGCCGATGTTATGACAGCTGACGGTGAACTTAGACAGATAGGCAGGCATGGTGTTGCCGGAGAAAAGCAGAGCATACTTGCAAGGGCAGCATTTGAAATGACTGTGAACAACCTGCTTGAAGCTGCTGTAAAAGGTGAGATAGACGAGCTTAGGGGTATAACCGAGAATATAATTGTTGGACAGCCTATAAAGCTCGGAACAGGTGATATTGAATTGGTTTATAAGGGGGTTAGGAGATGAAAATGGATAAGATCGATATTGAGAAGACTTTAAAAAAGGCCTTAAAATCCGGAAAGGTTTATCTTGGGAGTAAGAGGGCAATAAAGGCTTTAAAGAGAAAGGAGGCAAAACTAGTTGTAATTTCCATGAACTGCCCGAAGGAAATAAGGGAAAAGATAGAGAAGTACAGATCGGATGTTCCAGTTGTAGTGTACAACGGGACGAATATGGAGCTCGGAGCCATGTGTGGAAAACCTTTTAGCGTTGCTGCTCTGGCGATTGTTGGGGAAATAGGCTAGAGGTTTGATAGCATGGGAGTAAAACTGTCCGAGGAGAGTATAAGATATCTTACACTTTTTGAAAGCCTGACTGGTGCTAGTGTTAAAGACTGCATAGTCCAGGACGAGAAGGTTATATTCGTTGTAAAGAAGGGGGACATGGGAATAGCTATAGGTAGAGGGGGGATAAACGTAGAGAGGGCAAGAGAAATAATAGGTAAGAAAATAGAGATAGTTGAACACTCCGATGACCCAGTTGAGTTCATAACAAATATTTTTAAGCCAATAAAGATAAACGTCAAAATAATAGAAAAGAGCAATAAAAAAATAGCGGTCATAAACGTCAATCCGCAATATAAAGGTTTATTGATAGGTAAGGGTGGGAAAAATATTAATAAGGCAAAGGAGTTAGCAAGAAGGCATCACAATATAGATGATATAGTGGTGAGGTGATATGGGTTACGGATTGTTCGCCGCGAGAAAGTTGATACAGAATAGGAAGAAGTTCAGGTGGAGTGATAAGAGATACGTCAGGAGAGTTCTCAGGCTGAAGGAAAAGTCCGATCCGCTTGAAGGAGCTCCACAGGCAAGAGGTATAGTACTGGAGAAGATAGGAATTGAAGCAAGACAGCCTAATTCTGCAATAAGAAAGGCTGTAAGGGTTCAGCTGATAAAAAACGGTAGACAGGTGACTGCCTTCTGTCCTGGAGACGGTGCAATCAACTTCATAGACGAGCACGACGAGGTGATAATAGAGGGGATAGGAGGAAGAATGGGGAGGTCGATGGGTGACATACCGGGCGTCAGGTACAAGGTAGTCAAGGTTAACGGCGTATCGCTTGAAGAACTCGTTATGGGTAAGAAGGAGAAGCCTCTAAGGTGATCTTATGAAGTACGGCTTTACGAAAGAGGAACTCCTAGTCTTCGGAAAATGGGACGTTGAGGAGGTTGAAGTGAAGGATCCTGCATTAAAGAACTACATATGCCTAAAACCCAGATTTGTACCGCACACGCACGGAAGGCATGCAAACATACCGTTCGCAAAGCAGGAGGTGTTCATAGTCGAGAGGTTGATAAATAAGGTCATGAGAAAGGGTAAGAATACGGGAAAGAAGCACCTAGCTTACGACATAGTCAAGAGGGCTTTCGATATAATTTATAATAGAACTAAGAGGAACCCCATACAGGTCCTTGTCGACGCCATAATAAACGCAGGTCCTAGAGAGGAAGTCGTTAGACTGAAGTACGGTGGAATAGCTGTACCGAAATCCGTAGATACATCGAGTTTAAGAAGGGTCGACGTTGCATTGAGAAACATATGTGAAGGTGCAAGACAGAGGGCTTTCAAATCGCCAAAGAGTATAGCTGAGTGTCTGGCGGAGGAGATAATACTCGCATCAAAGAACGACCCGAAGAGTTATGCTGTTTCGAAGAAGGAGGAAGTTGAGAGGGTAGCAAAGTCCGCAAGATAAATCTTTTTAATCGATTCTTATAAGGTGAGATGTTATGACGAGAGCTAAGAAGATGATAGATAAGATTAAGGAGCTAATGTGGAAACCCGAGAGGATAAGGAATATGGGTATAGTTGCCCATATTGATCATGGTAAAACAACCCTTAGCGATAACCTCTTAGCAGGGGCGGGAATGATAAGTGAAGAACTTGCAGGACAGCAGCTCTATCTTGATTTCGATGAGCAGGAAAGGGAAAGGGGTATTACGATACAGGCAGCTAACGTCTCGATGGTTCACGAGTACAAGGGCGAGGAATACCTTATAAATCTCATAGATACACCGGGTCACGTCGACTTCGGAGGAGATGTGACAAGGGCTATGAGAGCCGTTGACGGGGTTATAGTCGTAGTCGATGCAGTAGAGGGAGTAATGCCCCAGACCGAAACGGTTCTGAGACAGGCTTTGAGGGAAAACGTAAAACCCGTTCTGTTCATAAACAAGGTTGATAGGCTCATAAACGAGCTCGAGCTGACTCCTGATCAGATGCAGGAGAGGTTTATCAGGGTTATAACTGATGTCAACAAGCTAATAAAGGCTATGAAGCCTGAAAAGTACAAGGATTGGATGCTTAAGGTTGAGGACGGAAGCGTTGCATTCGGTTCGGCACTCTATAAATGGGCGGTCAGTGTACCTTCGATGAAGGAGACAAAAATAGGATTTAAGGAGGTTTATAGATACTTAAGGGAGGACAACTGGAGAGAACTTTCCAAGAGAACTCCCCTTCACAGAGTTGTACTCGACATGGTAATCAGGCATCTACCTTCACCGATAGAGGCTCAAAAGGAGAGGATCAAGACCATATGGAGGGGAAATATAGCGAGCGAGGAAGGTAAGGCCATGGTGAACTGCGATCCAAAAGGACCAATAGCACTCATGATTACGAAGATAGTTGTTGATCCGCATGCAGGAGAGGTTGCCGTTGGCAGACTCTTCAGCGGAACTCTTAGGCCGGGCATGGAACTGTACGTCATCGACAGAAAGACGAAGAATAGGATTCAGACGATAGGACTGTTTATGGGTCCCAGGAGAGTAGAGGTTCCAGAAATACCGGCCGGAAACATAGTAGCTGTTGTTGGATTGAGGGATGCCGTGGCAGGATCTACATGTTCGACGATTGAGGAATTTGAGCCTTTTGAGGAGATAAAGCACATATGTGAGCCAGTTGTGACAATGGCAATTGAAGCAAAGAATCCAAGAGATCTTCCAAAGCTTATAGAAGTTTTAAGACAGCTTGCAAAGGAGGATCCAACACTGCATGTCACGCTGAATGAGGAGACGGGAGAGCATCTCATAAGCGGAATGGGAGAGCTTCACCTTGAGGTTAAGGTTGAAAAGATAAGAAGGGAGAAGAAGATCGAGGTTGTTACTTCACCTCCAATAGTCGTATTTAGGGAAACTGTTACTAAGGTTTCCCCGATTATAGAGGGGAAGTCCCCCAACAAGCACAACAAGTTCTACATAGTAGTTGAACCACTACCGTTTGAAGTTATAAAGCTATTCAGAGAGGAGAACATAGATCTGAGAAAGGTCGATAAAAAAGCCCTTAGAAGAAAGCTAATAGAGGCTGGTTTAACTAAGGAGGAAGCGGCGGGAATACAGGATTACTATGAGGGCAACGTTTTCTGCGATGTGACAAAGGGAATTCAGTATTTAAACGAAACAATGGACTTGATACTGCAGGGATTCAGAGAGGCGATTAGTTCAGGACCTCTGGCGAAGGAACCGTGCATGGGTCTGAAGGTAAAACTCGTCGACTGTAAACTTCACGAGGACTCTGTTCACAGAGGTCCTGCACAGGTAATACCGGCGGTTAAGGGTGCGATATATGCCGCGATACTCCAGGCAGATCCAACTCTGCTTGAGCCTTATCAGAAGGTGTTCATAACGGTTCCTCAGGACATGCTCGGTAATGTCACTAGGGAGATACAGGGGAGAAGAGGACAGATACTGGAAATGAGAACGGAGGGAGATCTTGTAACGGTGGTTGCAAAAGCACCGGTTAAGGAGATGTTCGGTTTTGCAGGCGCCATAAGATCGGCAACTGCCGGAAAGGCTATGTGGAGCGTAGAACACGCCGGATTTGAACCGGTACCTCAGGCATTGCTAGAAAGCTTTATAACGGAAGTCAGAAAGAGAAAGGGATTAAAACTTGAAATTCCAAAACCGGAGGACTTCATAAGCTGATTTATTTTTAAAAAATTAGGTATTTCGTGCGGATTGCCGAAGAGATCTTGTGTTGCCCTTATTTTTACTCCTCTAAAATTGTATCGTCGTAATCTCCAAACCCATTACATAGACAATCGAGGTTATTGCTTTCATCTGTTGGCATGTGCTAGGTAAAAAAATTTGAGCTTAATTTGGTAAAAATCCCCATAAAAACGACTTTTAAATTCCGTATGGATCGCGATCGACGAACGTTTTGTTCTCGCATGAATTCCAGAGATTTGACTTTAAATATCTATATAAATTAATATTGAATTGAAATAAATTTTTGCGATTATTATTCAGGATATGAAAAAATAAGTTTTTTTATTCAGATGTTTAACTTCTAAAGCATGGTTAGGGTTGTTGCAACCGGAACTTTTGATATAATTCATCCGGGACACATAAGGTATCTTGAAGAGGCAAAAAAGCTTGGAGATGAGCTCATAGTCATAGTTGCTAGGGAAAAAAACGTTAAGCATAAGCCAAAACCAATAATTCCTGAAGAACAGAGGAGAAGGGTTGTTGAGTCATTAAAACCCGTAGATAGGGCGATTTTGGGAGATGAAAGGGATATTTTCAAACCCATAATGGAGTTAAAGCCAGATATAATAGTTCTCGGTTACGACCAGCACTTCGATGAGAAAAAGCTTGAGGAGGAGCTTAGAAGGAGGGGGCTGAGTACAAGGGTTATAAGGATAACCGCGAAGGAGGAATGCGAATACTGCTCGTCTACAAGGATAATTAAGAGGATAGTGGATGTCGTAAAGAGTAGATTGAAGGAATACGAGGAGTTTTTCAGATCCAGGAGGATAGATTGATCACGCAAAGTTTTAAATATCTTTTTTCAGCTCTTCATCTATGGCCAGAAAACCCGCAAAGATGTGGAGGAGACTTGAGAGGCCTTATACGAGAAAGGAGTACATAGACGGTATCCCGGGAATAAGGATCAGGCAGTTCGAAATGGGTAACAGATCAGCGGATTTTCCGGTCATGCTATCTCTGGTTGCGGAAGAGGATGTCCAGATAAGGGATACGGCACTGGAGGCATCTAGGCTTGCTGCGGGCAAATTTCTAGCAAAAATGGTCGGCAGCACGAATTTCAAGCTTAAGATAAGACTCTATCCCCATCACATACTAAGGGAGCATAAGATGGCGGTCGGTGCAGGAGCAGACAGGATTTCCCAGGGAATGAGAAAGGCCTTTGGCAAACCAGTCGGTCTTGCAGCCCAAGTCACTTCTGGAAAAAAGATTCTGAGCGTCTGGGTGAAGCCCGAACACTTCGAATTTGCAAAGGAAGCTCTGAAGAGGGCGGGCCAGAAGCTTCCAACTCCAACTAGGATAGTTGTTGAAAAGGGATCAGAATTTCTCAAGGGCAAGATCTAAAAGATTTTTATACAGATCTGTTAGAAAATATGCGTGGAAAAAATAGCGATTACCGTCTACGGTCCGGATAGGCGTGGAATAGTGTACGGAATATCCAAGGTTCTGGCGGATAACAACGTTAATATAATAGATATAGAGCAGACTGTTCTGCACGGACTATTCATAATGTTTATAATAGCCGATATGGAAAAATCCTTGATAGATTTTGAGAGGTTAAGTGATATACTCAGGAAGAAGGGTGAGGAGATAGGCGTTCATGTTAACGTATCGAGGTTTAGAGAGGTAAAAAAGGCCAAGAAAAACCTTTACGTTATAACCGTTCTCGGCAGGGACAGGGTGGGGATAGTCAGAGATATATCTAAAATACTCCTTAAATACGGTGTAAACATAGAAAAAACAAGTCTTATTGCAAGAGATAAGCTCATATCAATAGAATTTATTGTGGATATAGGAAAAGCTGATCCAGATGTTATAAAGAGGAGACTGAAGGACGATGTTGAAAGATTTGGCCTAGATATAGTCATCCAGCCATACTCGATTTTTGAAAGGGAGAAGAGGTTGATAGTGTTCGATATGGACTCAACACTCATAAATACGGAGATAATCGATGAATTAGCAAAGATTGCAGGTGTTGAGGAGGAGGTAAAGAAGATAACAAAGATGGCGATGGAGGGGAAGATAGATTTCAAGGAAGCTTTGATTAAAAGAGTTGAGCTTTTAAGAGGCTTGCCTGTAGAAGTTCTTGAGAAGATTTACGATAAAATAGAACTTACGGAGGGTGCTAAGGAACTCGTTCAGGCATTAAAGAGGGCAGGTTATAAAATAGCTCTTATAAGCGGCGGCTTTACTTATTTCACCGAAAAATTGAAGAAGGAGCTGGGACTCGATTACGCATTCGGTAACGAGCTTGAGATAAAGGACGGTAAACTAACGGGTAGAATTAAGGGAAGAATAATCGATGCGAAGGAAAAGGCGAGAATAATCGAAGAAATAGCGAGGAAAGAGGGGATTAGCAGGGAAAACATAGTGGCCGTCGGTGATGGTGCGAACGATAAGATAATGATAGAAAACGCAGGACTCGGCATAGCCTTTAATGCAAAGGAGGCGTTAAGGGAAGTAGCTGACGGCATGATTTCGGATTTAATGGAACTAGCAGGTGTTTTAAGACTTAAGGAGTTCAAAAAAAGGGTATGACAGTACGAGTTCTAAATCCTCAGCACATGCTCTCCTAACTATTGAAGATATGGGATTTCTTGTCCTGAAAAGGTTTTTCCTCTTATGAAATATGAGTACGTGAGGATCGAATCCGAGAAGCTTGAAAGATCTGAAAGCGGCCTTAAGTATCTCGACATCGGATCTGAGGAGGTATGATATGAAATGCATTTCTTCGAGCATGGAAGGGTTGCACACCATTGCGTTGTCCGTTCCTATTAGCCATAGATCGTAATCGATTAGTATCCTGTAATTCCTTACGTTTAAGAGGTCGAAGAAGGCGTTTGATCTTATACAAGACACTATGGGTATTTCCTCTTCCATTGCGATCTTTAGGTTTTTTACATCGGATTTATTCATGTGAATGAGTATATCGGGTTCAAGGCTCAATGCGTTTGGGACATCTGAATCATCAACCTCTCCGGCGTGTATTGCAAAAACTACCTTCTTCTTCCTTGCTATATCCCTTATATCCTCTAGAAATCTTAAATCGTGATCTCTAGTCGAGCTCATGCCGAATCCAAAAGACAATTCGGCTAAATCTTCCGCCTCGCATATATTAGATGGTCTCGTAAGGGGTTTGCATATTTTCATGTCATCGGCCTTTTTCAGCAGCTCGTAACCCTTTAGACCACCCTCCCTGAAATCGAGTATGGCTGTCGTACCGCTGGAAAAAGCTGTTTTTATGGAGTTTCTAATGCATCTCACGATTTCATCATCACCAGCCTCCTCCAACACCTTAAACTTGTAGTCTCTAACGGCTTTTTCGATCGGCATGAACTCTATATCCTTTGCTACCGAATCACCGAGATGCGTGTGGGCGTTGAAAAAAGATGGAAGGACTATGAATTCCGGTTCAACATTCCTCTCCTCAAAAAATATCTGATTACGGTCTATCGTGAGCACTCCCCTTAAAGTCTCGCATTCGGGTGTTATCAGATCGCATTTGAAGTCCATATAGATAGATGTTACAGTTATTTTAAAATTGCACCCTCATCTGCCTGACATACCAGTTTCGAGTACTTCGCAAGAAATCCCCTGTGCTCTATCTTCTTCGGTCTCCATTTCTCTCTTCTATCCCTCAGCTCATCCTTATCAACTTCGAGCTCCAGCCTTCTACTGTATATATCTATTGAAATTGGATCACCATCTCTTACAAGCGCTATCGTTCCCCCTACGATCGCCTCAGGGCTTACGTGACCTATGCACGGTCCCCTTGTAGCGCCGCTGAATCTGCCATCGGTTATCAATGCAACCCTTTTCAAACCCATCCCGGCTATGGAAGCTGTGGGTAGAAGCATCTCCGGCATTCCGCAGGCCTTTGGTCCCATGTACCTTATGACAACGACATCTCCCTCTTCTATCTCGTTGTTAAGAATTGATCTTAATGCTGATTTCTCATCGTCGAAAACCTTTGCATATCCTCTGAATCTGAACATATCCCTATCCATTGCAGAAATCTTTACAACTGCACCTCTTTCCGCTAGGTTACCTCTTAATATTGCAATTCCACCTTCACGGCTGATTGGATCGTTCATATCCCTTATTATATCCCTTCCCCTGACAACAGCCATCTCTGCTATTTCGTATATACTCTTCCCGCTCACCGTCATTTCATCATTCATGATTTCTTTCGCCTTTTTCAATAGCATCGGAACTCCTCCGCTTTCATCCAGATCCAGAACAGTATATTCGGAGGAGGGATCCAGAGAAAGTATATGCGGCGTGTTTCTGCTTATCTCATCGAATAAATCCAGTGTTAACTTGATACCGCATTCCCTGGCAATTGCAGGCAGATGAAGAACTGTGTTCGTTGAACCCCCTATAAGCATGTCCACCTTTATCGCGTTTTCAAAAGATCTCTCGTTTATGAAGTCAAGGGGTTTTATATCCTGTTTAACAAGTTCAACTACCCTTATACCGCTCTCCTTGGCAATTCTAAATTTCCTGGACGATACAGCAGGAGAAGTCGAGCAGTAGGGAAGGCAAAGACCCAAAACCTCTGTTATTATCTGCATGGTATTTGCCGTGTAAAGTCCTTGGCAGCTACCGAAATAACAGGCGCAAAAGTCCTCGTACAGCTTTAATTCCTTTTCTTCGATCTTTTTAGCCTTGTATAAACCCATCGCCTCGAACGCCGTTTTAATTGTTGCCGGCCTGTTTTTTATCCTTTCAGCTATCATTGGACCTCCGCATACGACTATCGATGGTATGTTCAACCTTAAAACAGCCATTAGCATTCCGGGAATTATCTTGTCGCAAGCACCGATAACGACGAGGCCATCGAATTTGTGAGCCCTGACCATGGCCTCGATGGAATCTGCTATAAGTTCTCTTGTCGGTAAGGAGTAGAACATGCCGTCATGCCCCATTGCAATTCCATCGCATACACCTATTACTCCGAATTCGAATGCAACGCCTCCGGCGGAATGTATTCCCTCTCTTACAAACTGGGCTATCTTATCGAGATTTGCGTGACCGGGTACAATTGTACTGTAGGCGTTTGCAATTCCTATAAACGGTTTATCCATTTCTTCATCGATAACGCCTAACGATTTCAGTAAAGCTCTGTGAGCAATCCTTTCAACACCTTTCTTCACATCATCGCTCCTCATCTAGATCAAATCACGCCGCCGTATTTTTAAATTTTTGTTTAACATAGAATCCGTAGCAAAATGATTGTCCTTAACTGATATCTTTCTCAGTAGCCTGATATCGCAGTAAATCGAATAGGTAATTCCAAGATTTCAAATGGAATCTCCGATATCTTCAGAAGAATTTATCAAAACAATTTATTATTTATATAATACTATTTAAATATAAAAATATAGACATTTTGTTATAATAGTTTAATTTATTTATGCGAAAACATTTTAGTCTACGGGACAAATTCCGTGTATGAAGATCCTTGTGTGCGGTAAGGGCGGTTGCGGTAAGAGTGTGATCGCAACTCTCATATCAAAAGCTCTAGCTGATAGGGGCTATGATGTACTCGTAATAGATGGAGATGAATCCAATTTGAGTTTACACAGATTTTTAGGCCTGGATATGCCCAGATTATTTAGGGATTATTTTGGAAGCAGGAAGGAAGTATTTGAAAGGATAAAAAAGTTAGAAATAAGGAGTATATGTGAAATACCCGATGATTTCATTGCAAAAAGGGACAGGATAAAACTGCTATGCATAGGTAAAATACATGAATTCGGAGAGGGATGTGCATGTCCAATGGCAGCTTTACTCAGGGAATTTCTGAGAAATCTGAAACCGGAAAGGAATGAATTTGTAATAGTGGACACAGAGGCAGGAATTGAGCATTTTGGTAGAGCAGTCGAAATTGGATGCGATTTAATACTGCTTGTTCTCGACCCCACATACGAATCCATACTTCTCTCTAAGAGGATTACTGAAATGAAGATGGGGAAAAAGGTATTTTTCATACTCAACAAGATTGACGAAACGTCAAAGAACATAGTTCTCTCGAGTATCGATAAAACTAGAGTTATAGCGATAATTCCGGTTGTAGATGATATAGCAGTCTCATGTCTTAAAGGAGAGGAGATTAATGTGAGATTGAAGGAGATTGAGAGGGTTGCGGACTTCTTGGTGGGCATGAAATAGACTAAATGTTAAGGTCTTAGATTTGCAGGTAATTAACCAATGCGTTAAACCGTAACAGCTAATGGAATATAGCCTTCTGAAAATCTCCAAATCTTTTCGATATTATAATCTAAAATCCCTTAAACATACGAAATTGCTGGAATGTAAGGAGCGAATAGATGGATATTGCGATGAGCATCGAAGTCGGAATAAGGACGCATATAATCGACCTTTTCAAATCTATATCCCTTGAATGCTTGACGGCGAAAACGAGTATGTTTGCCTGCCATACAGTTTTTGCTATACTGAATATGGTAAGATGAATTGCCGGTCTGAAACTGAATAGGTAAAAGTCTAAAGGTGACAGGACTATGAACGGTAGAAAGCTGAAGGATGTGAATTTCAAGGTCCTTGAAAAACCGTTCTTTCCACCAAATATCGAGGATAATCCGTGAAGTACGGCCGCAATTATTATCCAGGATATAAAAGCCGATAAAAAAGGTGAAATTATTGTCTGAACTCTTACAATTTCGATAACAATTCTCACCTGCTCAACCGTCAGTTTTTCCGAAAGAATTTGCGTAAGATAAGCTTCAATTTCCCCGATTTTTAAATAGGATATGATGCTTCCGATTATCCCCGACAGGGAAACGATCAACACCGGTATGAAAAAACCCGTTTCAAGCCTTCTAAAAAATTCGTCTGGGTTGTACAGAACCCTTATCATATCACGAATTTAGCATCTATTTAAAAACATTTGCCGTAATTCAGTTAAATGGCGGAGGAATCGTTTTACGTGACAACGACACCTGGACTGGAATTTATTTCGGCAAGAGAAATAGAAAAGCTGGGTGGAAGGATTGAGGAGATAAGGAGGGGTAGGGGTAGAATTTTCTTAAGAGGAGATCTGGAGCTTATGGTAAGGTTAAACTATCTTTCAAGGACTCTGGAAAGAGTTATGATACTCCTGACATTCGACGAATTTGAAAACCTCGACGATATATATAAAATCGTGAAGAACTTGAGCTTCGACTTTATAAAGCCAGATCAGAGCTTTGCTGTAAGACCTCTCAGAGTCGGGCAGCATGAATTCACATCTCTCGATGTGGGAAGGGTAGTAGGTCAGGCTATAATCGATAGCTATCTTGAATCCAGAGGTGTTAGGCTAAGGGTAAACCTGGACAATCCGGATGTGATAATAAGGGCTGATGTAATATTTAATGAGCTGTACGTAGGTCTGGATACAACTGGAGACGCCGCACTGCATAAAAGAGGTTATAGGGTTTACGATCATCCAGCACCATTAAATCCCACCATAGCATCGTCTCTAGTTATGATTTCTAGTTGGAATGTGGAAAAGTCCCTTCTGGATCCCATGTGCGGAAGCGGTACGATTCTAATAGAATCCGCGATGATTGGGAGGGACATTCCGCCTCAGAAGCTCAGAAAGGAATTTCAATTTTTGAGGATATACAACGGGGACATGCTGAGGGATCTCATAGAGAGCTCGAGTGAGAGAGATGTGAAGATGAAACTTCTAGGCATCGAGAAGTTCAGAAAGCATCTGAGAGGTGCTGTATTGAATTCTAAAAAGGCTGGAGTCTACGATACGATAGATTTCGTACAGGGCGACGCGACTAGGATGTGCGTGAAAGATGTAGATGTGATGATAACGAATCCTCCATACGGTATGAGAATTGCAAGAAAAGGTATTATAGAGAATCTTTACAGAGGTTTTTTAAAATGTTCTAAAGATATAACCGACGAAATAATCGTTATTACAGCCGAACACAAGATACTCAGAGAAAAAGCCTTGGATATAGGATATTCGATAAGAGATGAGATAAAGGTAAAATACGGTGGTCTGGATGCAGTTATATTCATTTTAAAGTCTTAATAAATCTGTTATAACTCTATCCTTACTCGTATAACCCTTTATAAGATCGGATGTCATGTAATCAACAAGATATATCAACTTTTTCTTCGCATCGCAATCCTCAAAATAATCGAGGGCATCCTTGCTTTTTCTCGAGTAATAATCTATAAGTCTCAGAACCTTTTTAACAGCCCCCTCAAATCCGTACCTCTGCTCGTATATCATCGGTAACGTTTTCGATTCGAATTCTGACTTCTTATCCTCATACATTCTCAGGAACTCTATTAGATCGTCAACGAGCTGATAGGCAATACCTAGATTTTTTCCGTATTCAAATAACCTTTCACAAGCCTTTCTGTCATCGCAAACAGCTCTGCACGCATTTTTTGCACTGTACGCGAATAGAGATGCAGTTTTATATAGTATGCACTTGAAGTAGTCATCCTCATCGAATTCATCCCTTGTACTGTACACGTCCAATAGTTCGCCTTCTGCCATCATCATACCCATTCTAGCGAATTCTTCTATTATCTCTTCATCGTATCCAGAAACAAGCTCAACTGATTTCGATATAAGCCAGTCTCCTACTAGTATTGCTAGCGAGACATCGTATTCTACGTGAAGTGCCCTAACGTTCCTCCTCATAACACCTCTGTCTATTACATCATCATGGGCTAGACTTGCCGTGTGTATCAGCTCGACTGCAAGGGCCATGTTCATGACATCTTCGTAATCCCCTCCGCATAGCTTGCTGCTAAGTAAAACTACGATCGGTCTTGTCCTTTTTCCGCCAGCCTTAATTATATATTTTATAGCTTTTTTAATCTTCGGAATTGCATTCACATTTTCTATGAGTCTTTCTAGTTCTTCATTTATAATTCTGTATTCATTCCACTTTTCTATCATTCTAACACCTTTTCTTAAATTGTTCTATTTCTATTTAAAGGCTTGCAAAAGCCTTTTAAATTTAGCGATTTAATATAAGTCAGGTGGTTTTAATGGGTGTTCTGTGGCTTGACGAAGTTGATAAAGATGATCTGCTACTAGCTGGAGGAAAGGGAGCAAATCTCGGTGAACTTTTGAGAATGGGAATACCTGTTCCAGAGGGTTTTATAGTCGATAGCAAAACATTTAAAGATTTCATAGAGAAGACCGGACTGAAGGATAAAATTATAGATATTCTAAATAAAATAAATGTAGAAAATACGAAAGAGCTTGAAAATGCATCAAAGGAGATAAGAAAACTTATAGAATCTACCCCGATGCCAAAAGAAGTTGAAGATGAGATAAAAAATGCCTACAGAACATTATGCAAGGAAAGCGGTGATGTCGTGTATGTTGCGGTCAGGAGTTCTGCGACTGCTGAGGATTTGCCGAGCGTTTCTGCTGATGAATTCGTGCTCGCAAAGATAGATGGATATGTTAGACTTATGAGGGTATGCGAAGTCTATAGCGAATTCATAAAGGGCAGGGAAGTAGAAATCCCAGCTATGAATGGAAATAGGATTGTGTGGACTAAGGTTAAGGATGTTTACAGGCATAACGGGCACGGAAAGATGTTAAAGATTAGGACCAAGACCGGTAGGGAATTAACGGTTTCGCCCAATCATTCCGTAATAGTCTTGGATGAGATTACATCGGAGCGATACGTAGTACCGTATGCTACAGATTTAGTAGGTAAAAAGGTACCGGTGACGGCGGGAATTGAGCCAAATCCCGTTGTAAGTAGTATAGATGTCAGAGGACTGTTCGGTGATGCCTGTATATCAAGGAATGGTAGGGTTTTCGTTAAAGGAATGGACTACGGGTTACCCGAGGTAATTGAGATAGACTACGATTTGATGTTCTTCTTCGGTCTGTTTCTTGCAAATGGAACTATTGACGGAAGTCGTGTAAGGATCAGATGTAAAAGACAGGATTCGGTTGAAAGGATTAGAAAAGCGATTGAAAAGCTTGGAATAAGATGCGAAATTTCTTATAACGGTTATTTCTTAGATTTCTGTTCAGCAGAAATATCCGAATTACTAAAGCTTCTATTCCTGTCAGACGGGATTAGGAGGGTTCCAGATCTATTATTCAACGTCGATCGCGAGAATATGCGCGCATTCATATCGGGAGTCTTCAGCGAATGCGACATTTTAGGGGATGAAGCAAGTCTGGATTTATCGTCCGATATCCTGTGTGCGGGAATAGTCAAACTTCTGGAGTTTTTAAGGGTTCCTGTTAAAATAGTCGAAGGAAAATCGATTCTTATTCCGATATCGCATATAGAGCAGATCGTAAACCGTGAGGAATACGGAATGGGAGATTGCTGGGAAGTTGTGTGGGATGAAGTCTCAGAAGTTAAAGTTGTTGATTACAGAGGAGTTGTATACGACTTTATCGTTCCGGGGCTGGAGAACTTCTCGTGCGGTATCGGCGGTATAATAACTCATAACTCTGCAAGCTTTGCAGGTCAGCAGGAGACTTATTTAAACGTTAGAGGAGAGAATGAGGTAGTAGATAAGGTTAAGAAATGCTGGAGCAGTCTTTATACGCCCAGGGCGATCTATTACAGAGTTAGGCAGGGATTCAGGCATGAAGATGTTAGCATTGCAGTAGTCGTCCAGAAAATGGTTAACAGCGAAAAATCCGGTGTCATGTTTACATCGCATCCGACCACGGGCGAAAAGATAACCATAATAGAGGCCGTTTTCGGATTGGGAGAGGCAATAGTCAGCGGAATGGTAACACCTGATTACTACGAGTACGATAGGATAAGGAGGAAAATAGTGAATGTAAAGGTTTCGAACAAAAAATTCGCAATAGTAAGACAGAACGGGAAGAACGTAAAGATTGAACTCGGTAAAAAAGGAGAGGAGAGAGTCCTGAGTGACGATGAAATTGAGGAACTTGTGAGGTTGGGTGAGATTATAGAGGAGCATTATGGAACTCCGCAGGACATAGAATGGGCTATCGAAAAGGGAAAGATATACATAGTTCAGTCGAGGGCTGTAACAACTATAAAACCGAAAGACGTGGCTGAAAAGGAGGCAGTTGAAGAGGGAGAAATCCTCGTCAAAGGTCTTGGTGCGTCACCGGGGATAGGTATCGGGAGGGTGAAGATAGTTCTAAAGCCCGAGGACATATCCAAAATTGAGAAAGGAGATGTTCTCGTTGCAGTAATGACGAATCCCGACATGGTTCCTGCGATGAGGAAGGCATCGGCAATAGTTACAAATGAAGGAGGTCTTACGTGTCATGCGGCAATAGTTTCTAGGGAATTAGGTGTTCCTGCTGTGGTCGGAACAAAAAACGCGACTGAAGTGCTGAAAGACGGAATGCTTGTAACAGTTGATGGAGAAAAGGGTATAGTATACAAAGGTGCCGTGAAGAAGAAGAAAGAAGAGGAAAGGGTTGTAACCGTTGCGCAGACACCAATCATAACGGCCACAGAGATAAAGGTTAACATATCGATCCCCGATGTTGCGGAGAGGATAGCAAAAGAGACAAATGCGGACGGTGTTGGGCTTTTCAGGATAGAGCACATGGTTCTCGGATTAAAGAAGCATCCAATGAAGTACATAAGAGATGGGGAGATAGATGAATACGTTAATGAGCTTTACAAGGGTATGAAAAAGGTAGTAAAGGCTTTCTATCCGAGACCGGTTTGGATAAGGACACTTGACGCTCCTACAGATGAATTCAGGCATATGGAGGGAGGAGAAGACGAACCGATTGAGGCAAATCCAATGATGGGATTCAGGGGTATTAGAAGAGATCTGAAAGAGGAGATACATTTCAGAGCTGAGATGAGAGCCATAAAGAAGTTGATTGACGAGGGATATACAAATGTCGGTATAATGCTTCCCCTTGTAACCAGAGTTGAGGAGGTTAGAAGGGCAAAGGAGATAGCAATGGAGGAGGGTATACCCCTTGATAAAATAGATTTCGGGATAATGGTTGAAACTCCGGCATCGGCACTTATAATAGAGGATATAATAAAGGAGGGTATAACGTTTATAAGCTTTGGAACAAACGATCTGACCCAGTACACTTTAGCTGTTGACAGGAATAACGAAAACGTTGCATATCTCTACGATGAAACACATCCGGCCGTTATGAAGCTAATAGAACACGTAATAAGGATATGCAAGAAGTACGGTGTTAAGACATCCATATGCGGTCAGGCCGGAAGTTATCCGCATGTAGTAAGGAAATTGGTTGAGATGGGAATAGACAGCATTTCTGCAAATCCCGATGCCGTTCAGATGATAAGAGAGGTTGTCGCCAGAGTTGAGAGGAAGATAATGCTTGACAGGATAAGAGGAGAAAAACAATAATATATTATTTTTATAATAAAACATCTCATATTTTTAGGACTTAACAAATACTCAGATAAATTCTTAAGCAAATTAATAGAAGCATAGGACATGAAAAAAATATTAGTTTTGAGTGGAAAGGGAGGAGTTGGAAAGAGTACCGTTGCTGTAAATATAGCTTACGCGTTAGCGATAAAGGGTTATAAGGTCGGGTTGTTGGATAGTGATATACACGGTCCAACGATCCCGAAGCTCCTCGGGCTTGAGAATGTGAGCGGTTTGGAGGTTGAGAATAACAAGCTAAAACCTATCGAGGTGGACGGTGTTAAGGTCGTTTCCATAGGATTTTTCTTACCGTCAAGAGATGTTCCGGTTATATGGAGAGGTCCTATGAAACACAAGTTCTTGGAACAGCTCTTTAACGATGTAAACTGGGGTAATATAGATTACTTGATAATCGATTGTCCTCCGGGAACGGGGGATGAGGTAATAAGCGTTACTCAGCTTGCAAAACCAGAAGTGGCAATAGTTGTCACAACTCCTCAGAGTGTTGCACTTGAAGATGTTAGAAAAGCAGTAAATTTTGCAAAAAAGGCCAATATGAAGATATTTATTATAGAAAACATGTCTGGACTGAGATGTCCTTACTGCGGGAACGTTATATACGTTTTCAGTAAGGGAGGAGGTGAATCCCTGGCAAGGGAAATGGATGTCAAGTTCTTGGGATCAATCCCGCTCGATCCGAATATAATGGAGAGCGGTGAGGCCGGAAAGCCATTCGTTAAGGAGGAATCAGAAACAACAAAGGTCTTTGTCGAAGTAGTTGAGAGAATGCTGGACGAAATCTAATATGCTCGACCTGCACATACATTCGATTTATTCAGACGGCAGCGGAACTATCGACGATATTACAAAAAGGGCTAAGGAGATTGGTTTAAAGGTCATAGCGATAGTAGATCATTCCATTGAGCACAGGAGAGGTATGGACGAGAACAAGGCAAAAAAAAGACAGATTGAGATAGATAGGGCAAGGGATAAATACGATATAGAGATACTGAGCGGTGTGGAGTGCGGAATACTTGCTGATGGTGAGATACAGATTCCTGACTTCAGATTTGATCTGATAATAGTATCCATACATGATTTTTTACATACGGAGGAATACTACTACAGGATAAGGAAATGCATAGAGAAGTTCGGCGACAGGATATGCGTGATGGGTCATCTTCATTCAGACATGTTCAACTGCGGCAGGGATTTCTCAAAGGATGCAGAACTCATAGATCTGTTCGTGGAAAACGATATAGCGATCGAGATAAATTCCCTGCATCACGCACCGCCTCTGGACTTCTTGGAGATGTGCTCCGATAGAAGAATTCTATATTCGATTGGAAGCGACGCTCATACACTCAACAGAGTTGGGGATGTAAAATGGTGCCTCGAAGTCTCAAGAAAATTTCTCAAGAAGGGAAAAATCATCCTGGATAAAATACAATAAAAGAATTTAAATATTATTATGTTTATCTAGAATATATTATGGTCGGAATGCTTAAATCGATCAAGTTCCTAAGATAATAGTATGATTGTGGAATCCTATCTCTATGAGAGGAAAGATGACGCCGTTATCTGCAAGACTTGTATGCACAGATGTCTGATTAAGAAGGATAAGTGGGGAATATGTAAAATGAGGAAAAATGAAAACGGTGTTTTAAAGGTTTACAATTACGGCATGGTTTCATCGGTGGCATTGGATCCGATAGAAAAGAAACCTCTGCATAATTTCAAGCCTGGATCGTCCGTTTTATCTTTTGGAAGCGTTAGCTGCAACTTCAGATGTAAGCACTGTCAAAACTATACAATATCGACTGCAGACCTCAACTACCCCTATCTGAGAGAGTTTAAACCTGAGGACATATTAAGACTTGTAAAGGAATACAACGCCGATGGAGTTGCATGGACATACAATGAACCTTCCATATGGCACGAATTCGCTTTAGATTCAAGTAAACTTGTTAAAAAGGATGGATACTATGTCGTTTATGTTACAAACGGTTACATGAGCTTTGAGGCGATAGATCAGTTCAGAGGAATACTCGATGCAGCTAATGTAGATGTTAAGGCATTTAAAGAGGATTTTTACAGGAGAATATGCAAGGCAAGACTGGAGAATGTTTTGGAATGTGTAAAATATCTTTACAAGTCCGGAGTATTCCTTGAACTGACATATCTAATAATCCCGGGAGAAAACGATGACATGGAGGAGATTAGGAGTTTCGCGGAGTGGGTATACGATCTTGATAAGAGTATACCCGTTCACTTCTCCAGATTCCATCCCGATTACCAGATGCTGGACAAGCCTCCGACGCCCATAAAAACAATAGAGAAGGCTGTAGAAGTTGCTAGGGATGTCGGGATAGAATACGTATACGTCGGAAATGTATGGGGTCACAGATATGAGGATACTTACTGTCCAAACTGCAACAGTCTTTTGATAGACAGAGAGGGATTTTACATAGTCAGAATGAATCTTGATGGTAGGAGATGTCCTGAATGCGGATACAAGCAGAATATAATACTTTGATCGATGAAGCATAGTCTCATTCAAGAGATACACCTGAAATCTTCGCAAATTACACAAGAAGAATGGGTAAAATTTTTGAGTGAGATCTACCGATTAGTGGTTGCCCGTGCTTTATCTTTTACGAATATTTTAGTAACTTGCACGGGCTTCTCCCTCAACCACCTCATCTCTATCGGTGGTTCATTGGGAGCTACATCCCCGCACACCACAGAGTACGGGTTACGGGATTACTCCGTCATCGGCAAAGCCTGATGGCTTCACTATACTAAATTGTAGAAGAATTATAAATGTTGCTGTTTCCAAAGTTTCCAAAATACCCTAAATACTCAAATAAGCGAATAGTCTACTGTAATTGCTGTGTGGATTAATGCAGATAACGTTTACAAAATGTCGCTAAGAAAGCCTCGCATTTAACAGTAGATGACAAAGTGAAATATTTGGCAACCAGATAAAAATCTTGAGAACATTTCAAAATAAAATAAAGATTCTCAACCCTATTTAGGTTGACCTAATTGCCAACTTTGTCATCTACTGTTAAAAGCAGGGATACGCAAGGAGGTGGTGGATGGGGTAGCTCACAGAACATCGCTAAGGAAGCTTTGGGCGGAGAGGAATTAGGAGAGGTTTGTTTATACCATGTTGAAGATATTGTAGAGAATTGCAGGCCTTCTTCTGAAACATTTTTACTCTCCCTCTCTTATCCTTCTTAAAAGATTGCTCTGGCCCAACCCGATGACTCAAACCGACCCCGTGAAGCTACCGCAAGGTAGTTGGGTGAGGAGTTCCCCTATGGGGAACCCTTGCCCCCTCAAGGCGGGGAGGAGGTGAGAAACAGTCATCAAAATCTTTGTAAATCCTATTCTACTATATAATCCTCTCCGAAGTCTGCCCAAATGAGGCCGAGGGGAGGCTGAGGGCGAGACGTAGGAGAGGAAGCGGGCTAACCGCCCCCTGTCAGTCTTTAAGGCTGATAGGCATGAAGCTTTGCTGAGGCTAACGGGGGATCCCTGGTACCCCGTGCTCTTAGCTGAGAGTTGAAAGCCAACCTAGCAGGTCGGATATTAAGATCTGTTAGGTTGGCTTGACCAGGTCAGAGTCAGAACGTAGGATAATTCTCTGTGATCGTGTTGTCTTGGCATGCAAACGGGATTTATGCGGAAGCCAATCTGCGATATCGAGCGACCTGTAGCAAATTCCTCAGAGAACTGGAAGTGCTAAGGATATGTAATTTGCATTTTTGATAAACTTGCCATCGAATATTGTCATTTAACAATAAAGAGACACACAGAAACAAAATACGACTGCGAAATCTTTATAGATCTATATACCAATTGTTATATGATGGGCGATGAAGTAACCCTAACGGGAGTGGTGGAGATGACCGTTAGGGCAGATCCCTTAGTTCAGATAATCAGAAATTACACGAACGCTCTAAGGTTTTTGGTTCAAGAGATTTTAGCGAATCCGAGCAAATACGGAAGGTGGAGATACGTAAAGAGGACGAAGAGAATAAAGTGGGAGCAAGATATAAAAAAGATACACGAATTCTACGAAACTTTGAAGCGTAGATTTAACCTACCGCCGAAATTTGCAATAGAGTGCGAAAGAGAAGCGTCCATGATTGCCAAGTCGGTGATAAACAACGAGAATAACAGAGAAAACAGGTGTGCAATCAAAAGCTACAGAGCGAGGTGTGACTACCAGAGTTATAGCATTAAGTTCGAGGGTAACAAGTGCTACTTAAGACTACAGGGACTTGGAGAGTTCGAAGTAAACGGATTCAACAAGAAATGGCTCGACAAATACAAGGACTGGAAATTTGGAGATTTGATAATGAAACTACGTGGAACGGTTATCAAGCTCTACGTAACGTTAAAGAAGGTTGTTGAAATAGCGAATCCAAGTGAAAAAGCCGTAGCAGTTGATATGAACTTCAGTGAAATTGTCGTGGGTAACGATGAAACTGAAGCGAGGTTCGGGACACCTTTACAAAGAATAATGCACTTGAAAAAGAACCATATCGAGAAAACTCAAAAGAAGTATAACAGACAATGGAGACATGTTAAAGGAATCAGAAAAGCAATATCGAGATGGTGGAGTAGAATTAACGGTATTACAAACGATTTCGTTAAGCAAGTCTCAAGAAGGATTGTATTGACCGTAAAGGAACAAGGTTATAATACAATCGTTCTCGAAGACTTGAATGGTTTAAAAGAAAAGCAAGCCAAATTAAAGAAAGCTTGGAGAGAAAGGTTTACCTTCTTCGCTTACAGAAAGCTTCAATCTTGGGTAGAGTGGCAAGCTAAGAAAGAAGGACTGGCAGTAGTTTACGTCAATCCTGCGAATTCGTCAAAAACTTGTCCTAAGTGCAAGAGCTTGAATACTAAATTTGAAAATAGAACTTTCGTCTGCAAGAACTGCGGTTTTACGTTGGATAGGGATAGTGTAGCAATTAGAAATCTCGTTAATAAATGGTTAGGTGTATTGGGATGTGCCGTGTGAGGGTGCACGGTGAACGGGGTCAAGGAGATGTGAAACCGAATCCGATGAGACCCAAGTCCAAACCCTATCAAACGAACCCGTTTGATAACAATGATAGGGTTTGGACACACCTTGACCAAACCGAAATGTTTATCCTACTATTGAACTCCCTAATCTTGTGAACAGATTCATAGAAGTTATAAAGCCAAAGCAAACGACTCTGTTGATGGTAACATGCATAGTTTCATATATCGTAGCGTCAAATACTCTGAACAGACAGTTCGATCCAGTCAACTTTTTAAAGACATGTGTCGCCACAGCTCTCGCAATTTCAGGGACGACCGCTCTGAACATGTGGCTCGACAGGGATATAGACGCTTTAATGTATAGAACAAGGAACAGACCAGTTCCATCGGGAAGGTTGAGTCCCAGAGCTTGTGCACTGTACGGCTCAGCACTTTTTTCCATCGGATTTCTTTTAGGCCTCAGCTTTAATGTATATCTGGCTTTTGTGCTTTTTCTGGGACTTGTATTTGACATATTCGTTTATACTATTCTCCTTAAAAGAAAAAGCCCTTACTCAATTGTATTGGGAGGATTCGCAGGTGCAATGCCAGCACTGGCCGGATGGGTTGCGGTGAGGAATGAAGACATTTTGGGAGGGCTTATAATATCGTCCATAGTTTTGCTGTGGATTCCCGCGCACATCTGGTACATATCAATGCATTACGAGGAGGATTACAGAAGGGCAAGGATTCCAATGTATCCGCTCATAGTTGGCATGGAGAAAGCTTCGTGGACAATAGTGTTCACGACATCGATAATACTGATACTAATAGCAGTTCTCTACATTCTGGTTTTAAAGGATAACTTGTACCTTATAATTTCATCGTTCGCGATAACGTATTTCCTATACAAGGCGGTTGAATTCGCTAGGGATCCGAACAGGTTTGAGGCAAAGAAGATGTATAAACTTGCCAGCATGACGTTAGGTATCATCTACATTTCAATGCTCATCTGCTCCTTTTTCTAGCTTTTCAAGCTCTTCCTTCGGTAGATCCCATGGATCCATTCCCATCTCCTTCGCTTTTTTTACATAAGGACAGTACTTCATGCAAAACTCATATGCCCTCATCTGAGCTTTAAGTTCGAACTCCATCTGCCTGAACCTTGCCCTGTAAACGTCTTCTCTGGCATTCATGTACATGTCAAAGGCTTTACATACCAGAAGATCTATTCTCCTGTTAAGCTCCAGAAACTCATTCATATTCAACTTCGCTATGTCCAGAAACAACTTCTTCAGGTAAAATATCGTTCCTATGCTTCCTCCCGCAGACAACTTCGTATCGGTTGCCAAGTATCTCATAAGGTCATCCAGGGGTTTTTCAACGTCCTTCAAATCTTTAAATAAACTTTCAACTATTTGAGATGTACATTCCTCTATATACTCAACGATCTCTTTAGGAGGTCTTATGGGATATCTGCTCAGAAAATACTCCTTCCAAGCATTCGCAACTTCATTCTTCTTCTGTAAAACCTTTTTACTGACCATGAGAACTCTTAGTCATTCATGTTGATTACGTTTTTGATAGTAAGATCTGACCGAAAAAAGTTTTGAATTAAAGAAGCTGTTTGGAGAAAATTGAGGCTTTAAAAATATTGTATATATGTGCTTTCAGCACTATTAAGTCCATGAAAAATTCTTAACCGTATCTGTTTCACCATGGATGGGTTCCAATTATTACATCCTTTCCTGTCAGCTCCTTTATACCCTTGGCAAGCTCTTCGAGATTCAGTGGGCATTTTCCGAATTTTGTTGCAGCCACCATGCAGTTTCCTATAAACACTACATCGTATTCATCAAATCCCTCTATCCACTTGTTGAAAAGCTTAAGCTTTGGAATTACGAATCCTGGGCATCCTCCACAGCTTGTTATTCCAATCACATCTACCTTATCAAATTTCTCAAATTTTCCTAGCCTCTCTCTTGCTGCCTTTATACATCTCTCACATCCTATACAGCTCTTATCCCTTATGTTGTCGCAGCATATTATGAGAGCCTTCACCATCACAATCACCAGCAATAGCAACGTTTAAAAGTATATCAAACTTTTGTCATCTTAGGTTAAAGCTAAATGATTTCAGTTCCAACCTCTCCTTCAACTCGTAAAGATGAATATCAACTGATCTCCCCTTTACTCTTAGAATCATGAACGATGGAATCATTGAGCCACCTCCACCTCCCCAGGCACCGGTTGCAGATCCTGGATTTAATAAAAGTATGTTTTTATTATCATCGAAATATACATCTGGATAATGCGTATGACCCGATATGAGCACATCTACTTTCATATCCTCGGCTATCTTTAAAAGCTTCTTCTTATCTCCTCTGGGATAAATCCCGTGTCCGTGTATTACTCCGATTTTTAATTCCTCAAGCTCTATGATTTGATTTCTTGGAAGCGAAAGGTAATCCATATTCCCTTCAACAACGTAAAAATGCCTTCCAAGGGATTTCAAATAGTTTAAAACCTTTTCACTCGTCAGATCTCCTGTACATATAACGATGTCGAATTTTTTGTCTTTTAAAAATTCGACTATTTCATCGGGAAGCCATTCCGCCCTGTCCGGTATGTGCGTATCTCCTATTACAAGTATCATATCCAATAGTTCTACCTTAATTAATTATTTGTTCTTCAGCCGCTGCCTCTAAGCGATCTCTATGCAGTGGTATATATTTTTATAAAAAAATGTCTATAGGATTACCCTTTTTCGATCGAAGAGCTCCTGAACTTTTCCATCGTTCCAGCCACTAACCCTCTGATAATATCCGGTTACACGGGAGTACCATTCTATATTACTGCTCTCGCAGAACGGGCAGTTGCTTCTGATTCCACCGATCAATCTCCTGCAATCCTTGCAGAACGTCATGTCTCTCGTGTATGCCCAGTAACCGACTAAGGTTTTTCCTGCTATCTTCTTCGTAAGCTCCCATAGCAGTTCGGGATTCGGCGAAGCCTCACCTATCCATACGTGAGCCATCATACCTCCATTGCAGAGTGGATGGAAAGATCCCTCGATTTTTAACCTTTCAAATAGAGGAATATCTGCGCTAACCCTCACGTGGGACGAGTTCGTGTAGTACACGGCACCTGTCTTCACGTTACCCTGAACTACTGCCTTCCCGTTGAACTCCCTTAAATCTAGCAGAGCTAGTCTGTGAGCTGCGGATTCTGCAGGAGTTTGTGTTATAACCCATCTCTGCCCAGTTTCCATGGACCACTCAATGGCTATGTCCATCATCCTCTTTATAACTCCAAGTCCAAATCTCCAGGCATCCTTGCTTTCGTGAAGCTCCTCACCTGTATGAGCTTTTATCATTTCATTCAATCCAACAAATCCTATTGATCTGACAACTTTGTCCACTCTGTAATACGGTTCTCCGTTTACATCCTGTGTCAGGAAAGGTAGAGAACCTTGTTCCATTCTCTTCTTGATTATCTCCCTCTTTATCTCTATAACCTCTCTCGCTAGCTTCATCCTATCTTCCAGTATCTCAAAAAGTCTTTCATCGTTACCGTTTGCCTCATAGGCAATTCTCGGAAGATTTATCGTGACAACCTGCAGACTTCCAGTTCTCATGCATCCATTTCTGAAGTCCTCCCAGTCCTGATTATCTGGGGAAAGTACGAGCCTGCAGCACTGTGCAAATACGTTATCCGGAAGGTAACCGGCCAGCAAGTTCAGGAAGTAAGGTGTTCCGAATTTCGCAACACACTTATGCACGAGGATCATGAATTCGTCAAATCCCTCCTTCTTGAAGCACTCCTTTCTCAGTTTATAATTCGGTTTGGGGAAGAAGAATGGTTTACCGACATAATCACCTTCTAAATATACTTCTGTCAGTGCGCGGGCAAACAAAATAGCTTCTTCTTCAAAATCACCGTACGTAACAGATTCTTTAACAACTCCACCTGGTAAAACTGCTGGTAGATCCTGACAGATTTTTGGAACTCCATATTCAATATCTATATCTGAGAAGACCGTGTTATGGCAGAGAATGCCCTGAGCAGTGATAAAGTTTTCATTGTCTTCAACTGATAGATCGTAAACGTAGCCATCGTATTTTATCTCTTCTATACTCTTTATCTCAATCGGAACATTTCTCTTGAGTCTCTCTATTAGCTGTGCAAGATTTGGATTTAGTTCTGCTATTTTATTGAGAGTTACAAACTTCAACCTCCTTTTGTTTGATTTCCATGCATAATCTGTATATGGCTTTCTCCTTGCAAGCATTCTGAGATAACCTTTAACAATTTTATAATCAAACGAAATCTGATTGACCTTCGATTCCTTAATTCTTTCTCTCTTGGCTGTAGATATTATGTAAGGCTTTAATACTGCCACAGAGTCCTTTGCAAGTTCGATTGCAAAGCAATCGTGTAACCTTTCAGTTTCTACCCCATTTATCGTTAGCTTTTCTCCACTCTTCTTTATCTTACTTATTGTATAAAGAATTCCAAGACTCGACAATAGAATGTGTAGCTGTCCGAGCAACTGTTTCGATGTTGTATAGATTTGAACTCTTCCATCCTCGCTGACGTAGCCATCCCCGCTTATTAGACCACCCAAGAACGCCAACTTAATAGTCCTATCTCCCTTAAGAATGAAATCTGGAATGTTTTTGTTCTCAGCGCCACTATTTACCGTTCTTCTCATAAACTCGTAAAATCCCTTGTTGACGAAGCAGATTGAATTATCTCTGTAGTTCACGGAGATGTTTGGATTGATCGATCTAATGAAGTCCTTTACAAATTCAATTATATCCTCATCCTTAGTTGCTATCCTAATTCCATTTGTGCAATAGCATCCCTCTGCAACGAACAGTCCTAAGAATTGACAAAGTTCAACCGTTACCCTCAACTTTTCTGGAATATCGTTCTGCCTTGAATTGCTTAGAGATTCTGTTCTCTTATAGCCTGTTTCAATGAAATCACCGATCTTAAATTCTTCTCTAAATGGACTGTCAAATGTTCTAATAATATGCTTTAACTCGATTGGCTTAGCTTGGACTAATTCTCCATTTTCATTGTAGTTGAAGAGTGAGTGGTCTTCCGTAACGATCGCTGAGGTTCCGTCTTTAGCGACTATTCTGTAAACTTTACCCCTCGGCTTGTGTCTCGATACAGCGTAAACCCTCTTAAGCTCAGCCTTTCCAGTTTTAGTGTCAACTGAAATCGTGTAAATGCCTTTATCGAGATAAAGAATTTCAGTATCGCCGTTTACGATTATTTTATCCCTATACTTCTCCATTAGTTCATCGACAAATCTGCCGATCTCGACAACTTTAAATTCACCATCTTCTATAATAAATACCAATTCATTTTTTCCTAGGCTTTGTCCCCCACGGGCGACGTACATCTGAGAATTCGAGAATACAGCGTTGTATCTGTTTATTCCGATGAATCTATGTGTACCTTCAACTTCTATGTCGTATACTTTGAATTCTTCTTTTATTCTGTCAATTGACGTTATCTTAAGTGTAAACAGTATAGATCCATCCGCAAGCAACCTTCTGCTCCTTACAATTTCCTTCAACACTCTGTTCTTTTTACTGCTGGTAAATCCAATCTCAGTGTAGAATTTATACGTATCAAATACAAGAATTCTAAAGGCTTTTCTCTGTGACTCAATTTTTACACCATTTATTTCTTTACAATCCCTTTTTAACTCATGAACGGTTGGTAATATCCTAAATCTAAGTAAGGCAAAGACTATATCGCTCATTAACTGCTCACTCACAGTTGAGCATCCCACAACCTTCGCTGTAGAGTTTGAGGCATATCCGTCTCCCGAGAAGTACGCTCTTAATACTTCTCTTAACTTCTCTTTTGGGAGTACTAGTATCCACGCAGGTATTCTTCTTTCATGATCGTATCTACCTATATCCAATATGTCTAAGAATAGTTTAACACCTAGCTTTCCTCCAAATCTAATGTTCCAATGTCTATCTTTCTCTACAAACGGCTCATTTCCAAATATAGCTTTTACACACTTTATAGCATCTTTTACAATTTCATGATCACCTAAGGCTAATCCAACACCCATTCCTTCATCTGAAGAATTAAAGTAACCATCTACAAGGACATAACCAATTAGCCTTAGTAGTTCTGGTGTAATTTCAAGCTTCATCGGTAAGTAATACTTCTTTCTTGAGTATGTTGAAGAAGTTACCCTGACATCCTTTATATCATCCAATGTAAGCTTAAACCTCTCAACGATCTTAACAAATTCCTCAAATGAAATTGTTCTTTTTCCAGCTAAGATTTCTTTGAGCTCCCAAGAATCAATTCCAAGTTCTTTCTTGAAGTTCTCCTCTCCAATATTTTCTACAATATTAGATATATTTGTAACCCTTAGCTTTGTGGTATAATCTTTACCTTTAAGCTCTTCATACAGGTTTATGTATTCCTTATCGATCTCTATTTCCGGAAATGTAAATACGATTTCGTCTCCTACTTTGAGCTCATCGGCTCTAATTGGTGTTAGCCTACCATTTCTCAGAACATACAAACTATGATGTCCGGTAACCCTTATCTTTATTCCTCTCTCAGTTTTGATTTCAAGTATATGATCACTTACATGTCTGCTCATTCCTGTGATTCTTGCAAATCTAACACCATTTTCGTCACATGTCAATACTTCTAAGTCGTCATCAATCAGAAGAACTTCATTTATTCCAAATCTCTTAACATCATTAGCATTTTTCTCCATCCAGTAATCGACGAGATCACCAATCTTTACCTTCTTAATGTTGCCATTGTGTTTTATCAATAGCTGTGTATCAGCATCTACGCTCATTTCATAAATAAACATCTGAGCCAACTGTTTGATTTCTTTATAACTTTTACCGGCCATATAGGGTGCAAGCCAAACGTTGAAGAAATCTAGGCCCTGACCGCCAGCAAAGTTCGTCTGAGCTGCAGCTAATGCTTTAGCAGCGTGCAAAATTGCAACCTCGGCATTCTTTGCAGGTCCGGCTACTGCTGTAGTTACTCCAGTCCCGTCGACCTTTAGACCGTTCTTCAGGAACCATCTCAAATCGTGCTGGAAGCAGTAAGGTCTTGTTGCAAAGTACTCCAGATCGTGGATGTGGATTTCACCCCTCATGTGAGCATCGGCCAGATGAAGGGGCAGTGCCTTGAGTAAGGCGTACTCCTTCAGAACCCAGTCGGCGACAAGCTTGTGAATCGTTTCCGGATTGTGCTGGAGGTTTGCGTTTTCCCTTATACTCTTTTCTATTATCTTAGTCGTATCGTAAACAGGCAAACCTAGACGAGTATAATTTGCTCTTTCCCTTTCAAGCTTTCTCTCCAAAAGCTTCACGTTTACTATCTCTCTTATCAGAGGGGCCGATATGAATTTGAGCTTCAATTTCTTTATTGTTTCTTCAACCTCCAGGGCTATTTCTTCCGCAATCTCCTTCGACAATCCCGTCTCTCTTACTAAAGATTCTACTATCTTATATCTATCAAATTTTTCGATAGTATTCCTTGAAGTTCTGACAGTCAGATATTGCTTATTATGATCGTATTCCATAACCCTTGATAATACAAATGAATTTAAAATTATTTTGATAACTCATAAGATAAATCATATCCAAATTATAATAATGTAAAGGTTTTAATTTACATTATATAAACTCTGGATTTAAACATGTATTTAAATCCTGTGGCAGAGATCTGAGATGATGAAACACCTCTCATCTGAGCGCGAGCTATGATGAAGGGCATACGTTCTGAAAAATTTTTAACATAAACGCAGTTTTTATCTTATGGATGCGCTGATAGTCGTCGACATGCAGAAGGATTTCTGCTATCCAGATGGATCCCTTTACATAGGAGATCACGTCAGAACTATATTCGATCCGATTAAAAAAGTAGTAGAAACGGCCAGAAGAAATATGCCCGTCGTATTTACCCAGGACTGGCACAGAAGAGACGATCCGGAATTCAGGATCTGGGGACCTCACTGCATTGAAAATACAAGGGGTGCTGAGGTAATAGATGAAATCAATCCAATGCCAGATGACTATTACGTTAAAAAGAGGAAATATTCGGCTTTTTTTGCAACCGATCTAGATTTGATATTGAGGGAGCTCGATGTACGTAGGTTATATGTGGTCGGTGTTGTCACAAACATATGCGTTCTGCACACGGTCGCAGATGCGGTTATGAGGGGATACGAAGTCTATGTCCTAAAGGACTGCACCGCAGCTTTAACAGATTACGAATACGAGTACGGTATGAAGCACATTAAAGACGTTTTGAGGGCAAAGATCATTTCATCAGAAGACTTCCAATCCTCGATTTAATGAAGAACAGAGAAAGGAAAGATATAATAATACCAGATATGACTGAGTAAGATAAGTTTCTAGTTATATAATAGATTATGAGCGTAGAAAAGAACAGAACAGATGCTGTAAAAGCTGGTACGTACATCTCCGCAACTATGCGCTTGATATCATATCTCACCTGTATATCCTCCTTCTTATTTCATCCAACTCCCTTTCAAGATATCTAACCCTATCCGATATGACCCTTTCAACCCTGTTCTCGATCTCTCTCGAGCTTATCGCCAGAACTCTTCTAAGCCCGCTTATCTCTTCTATATTCCTTTTAATTATAAATAAATTTATTATAAAAAGTATTCCAAGTGAAAACATGAGTAAGAAAGAAAAAAGGATTATGTATGGATCAACATCTCCATGGACAATGGAAAACCATCTGTAAGTAAGCATTACGGCAGAAAAAACCATCAGGCCATAGAAAATCAAACTTATTATGCTAGTGGTGTTGTTCATGCTTTAAACTTTAAACCCTATTATATAAGCCTGTCGGATTTTAAGTGCATAAGTTTAACATAGAATTCAAAGGATTCTGATTATTTCACCCATACCCTTGCTCCTTCCTTCTCTGAATATAAACTTCTGACCCTTGTATACGTACTGAGGGTTGTACTTGAACCTTATCCTTACCCTTCCTCTATCCCCCGCCTTCATATAATCTCTATCCATGTCCTTGAACACAACAGTTTCAGATATCGTCTCGATGTGTATCACGGGCTCGTATCCCCTCTTTATTATGGTCGGATGCGTGAAAACGAATACGTCTGCCTCGAACTCCCAGACGGCGTTCGGCATAGTCCTGGTCAGAACCATTCCCCTCCTCAGCTCATCGTACTTAACACCCTTGATCGCTATTCCGACTATATCACCTGCCTCTGCTTTCTCCACTCTGTAATAATGCATTTCTATACTGAGAACTCTCACCTTTCTAAAGCTACCATCCTTGAATGGTCCTATGTATACCTCCTCTCCCTCCCTTATTTCGCCAGATTTTATACTGCCGCTCACGACAGTTCCCACGCCGCTTATCCTGTAAATCCTGTCTATGTACATCAGGAAATCCTTGCCCTTTACAATCCTCTTCGGCAATCTGTACAGTAGACCTTCAAGTAAATCGTATCCCTCAAGTGTTACTGCAGATGTCCTGATGATCGGAACTATGATCTTCCTCTCCATAAGCTTTGAAACCCTCTTTACATCTTCAATATCTCTGATTAAAAACGGAATCCTTCCAACTGATTTTAAAAGGGCTGAAATCTCTCTGATTACATCATCGACTCTTTCACTTGGTACCATATCTGTCTTCGTTATTGCTATTATCACCGGTAAATCCATGGCCAGTAGTATTCCGAGATGTTCTTTTGTTGTCCTTGTAACACCATCGTTTGAAGCGACTACAAGCAGGCCGTAATCTATTTTTTGTCCGAGCAGACCTCTTATGGTTGTTCTAAGCCATGGTTCGTGTCCGACCGTATCAACGAAGGAAACAAGCTTGTCAGCTCTTTCGGCTACCAAGGCCCTTTCGCTCTTGTTCAGGGGATTCTTCAACCTTATAGCCTTACCGTTTTTGAATCCAAAAACGGCAAAATGTAAATCTGCACTCAAACCCCTTTCTATCTCATGTTTCAAAGTATCGAGATAAATCCTGGTCAAACCGTCCCCGTCGTCTGGCTTTCCGGTAATTAGGCATCCTATCAGTGTGCTCTTACCGTGATCAACGTGACCCGCTGTGCCTATTATTATATGCTCCTTTGCCTTCGATTTTATAATCTCAACTATTCCGACATAGCCAGAACCGATCCTGTACATCTCGACAGACTTTACCTCTGCCGATATCTCCTTCGCAATCTCCTTCAAAATCAAAACTGTCTCATCAAATCTACTCCTGTCTATTCCCTTAAGCTCACCAGAATCAGAGACACCTATAACGTATATGGCCTTTCCTCTGCCCATGATAATCCTGTGATTCATCTGACAGGCCAGTTCCTGGAATCTGCTACCCCTTAAATGATAATCCGTCAAATATTCTTTAAATTCAACATTTTCCCTTTCACCGCCTTTTATTATATCTAGCAGATCCATTTGATCAAAATCTAAGCCTAAAGTTATAACTGTTTTGTACAATATGTATAATATAAACTTTCATATAAGGAAATTTACTTGGGTTACATTAATAAGTCCATGGAACTATCTCCATATGCCGTTACGGCTGGAGAGAGCATATGCTTTCGATGAAATGCCGTCGGCAAGCCGCCAATTACATCACTCAATTTCTATAACGTCTATGACCTCAAGTGGAATCCTCTGCAATCTCTTCCCTATTTCGAGCTTTGCAATTCTAATCGCGTGTTCTCTGCTCTGAGCATTGAAAACCTTCATTTCAAAAACAAGTCCAACAAGAGCCATACCGGCTATCATAAAAACGCTTTTCAGGTTTTCACCGCATTTGGGACATTTAGTCGTTCCGACATCTATATCAACGAAATCGAGATCTGGATGTAACCTCTTGCCTGCCTCGGCAACGGCTATGTTCATGGCGTCTTTGATCGTTCTCACATTCTTGACAATCCAGGCACCCTGAAGAATAACGAGATAATTTGGCATATTACAGTTCGGCTTCAAAATCTTCAACCGAATATGGGAACTCGTCAATTCCCCTGTTTCTCAGTATCTCTCTTGCCAGTAACCAGTAAACCAATGCCAGAGCTTTTCTACCCTTGTTATTCGTAGGAATTACGAGATCTATATTGGATGTCGAATTATTTGTATCGCATAGTGCGACTACTGGAATTCCAACCTTTGTAGCCTCTTCAACAGCTTGTCTGTCTATCGCCGGATCCGTTACGAGAACTACATCCGGTTCCCTGTATTCCTTGAGAATGGGGTTTGTCAGAGTTCCCGGTATGAACCTTCCTATTACATAATCGCATCCCACAGCCTTTGAAAACATCATAACGGGTTTCTGCCCGTACTGTCTTGCAGCTACAACGAGTATCTTCGAGGGTTCGAATCTAGCAAGGAATTTTCCAGCAATCCTTATCCTTTCATCAAGCTGTCTTATGTCTAGTACGTATAATCCGTCTGGCCTGACCTTATATATGAACCTCCTCATATCCCCCGTTCTCACCTGAGTACCTATGTGAACTCCGGCAGCAAGATATTCATCAGGAGGAACAAGATATTCATATTCCTCCTTAACCTTTGCTTCCATTTCGATCACCCTGAGATTCTTAATTCAGGACATTATGTTTAAATAGGTTATGTTATGTCGCATTGAAAATCTCGAACAATTACTCCGCTATTGAAAGATAAATAGTTTAGCCTTTCTTATCGAGCTTCATAGATTTCCGAAATGTAGATTATTCTGTTAAAGATCCGATCATGGCCTGATTCTTGTAAGCTTAAGACCGTTTTCCTCAATTCTTATTAATTCGTTTAACTTTACAGTCCTCTCCCCGCCAACGACACCAGTTTTTATAAGTGAAGCATTAAAGGCAACGCTTAAATGGGCTATTGTCTCGTCCTCAGTCTCACCGCTTCTATGCGAGACAACGACGTTCAAACCGTTATCTTTAGCGAGCTTAACCGCTCTGAATGTATCTGTCAGTGTTCCGATCTGATTTGGTTTTATGAGAACTGTGTTCGTCGAATTCATCTCTATTCCCCTTTTAATTCTTCTAACATTCGTAACGTACAGATCGTCACCGCAAATCATGCATTTCCTACCGATCTCTCTGTTCAGCTCAGAAAAACCTTCGAAATCGTTTTCATGTAATGGATCCTCCACGTATATTATATCGTATCTATCCACGAGTTCTGCCACGTAGCTTATCTGTTCCTCAGCAGTAAGCTTCTTATCTTTATACACGTAACGGCTACCATCCCATAGCTCAGTTGCGGCGAAATCGAGGCCAATCTTTACATCTACACCGGTTTTATCCTTAACAATTCCGATTGCCTCGCTGAGTATCTCAAAAGCCTGATCGTCTGTTATCTGAACGGCCCACGCACCCTCATCACCTCTAGCATAGAAAAGACCTCTCTTCCTGAACAGGCCCTTTAGTTCCCTGTGAACAAGGCAGTTCACTTTTTGAGCTTCAAAAAAAGTTTTTGCACCTATCGGTATTATCAAAAACTCCTGAATGCTAGTTGAACCTTCAGCATGTTTTCCGCCTCCGATCACATTTCCAAGGGGATAAGGTATTTCCTTTGCAAATATCCCTCCCAGATACTCGTACAGCGGAATACCCAGAAGTATGGATGATGCCTTTGCGCATGCAAGACTTGCCGTTATTGCAAAATTACCGCCAATTCTCGAAAAGTTATCTGTTCCATCCAATTCCCTCAGTTTTTCATCTATCCCGATCTGATCGAACACATCCATACCTATCAGGGCCTTTGAAACAATCTCCTCTATCTCCTTACACTTATAGGGATCTAATACTATCGCCTCTTCGCTCCCGGTCGATGCACCGCTTGGCGCAATAGCTCTGCCTATTACGTCTCCGGAGTATACCTCGCATTCAACAGTCTCATTTCCCCTGCTGTCAAAAACAATTCTATACCTGACATCCTCGATAATCATAAGGATCCATCGATCGGAAAAAAGATAAACTTTTTGAAGTATCCGCTATATGAACAAAAAAATCGAGGAAATCGTCAGAGGATTCGTAAAAGGCCCTCTTTGGAGAAAACCAATTGTTGGGTTCTGCAGCGCTGATGAAGTTTCGAGGATTAAAAGGATAATACCTAATCACATCTTACCCGAAGAAGTTTTGAAGGGTGCTAGAAGCGTAATCGTTTACTTCATACCCTTTACGAGATACGTCGTTAGGAGTAATGTAAGGAGTTTGAAACCGTCCAGAATATGGGAAAAATCCTATGTACTCACAAACAATCTGATAGAAAGAATAAATCTTTATATTGCAAAAAAACTCGAAATTTACGGGT
The DNA here is from genome assembly GCA_964471215.1 of uncultured archaeon. Taxonomy (GTDB): domain Archaea; phylum Halobacteriota; class Archaeoglobi; order Archaeoglobales; family Archaeoglobaceae; genus Archaeoglobus_B. The sequence goes on from CAYYFC010000002.1 coordinate 49,722, forward strand.
TTAAATCGTATTCAATCAAACCTACTCACAACTTCGACATAAAAACGCTTACAAGTAACTGGTCTCATAAGCACATAGCATATCTGGCCGGACTTGGAAACTTCGGTCATCATACAATGCTCATAACCGAAAAAGGTTGCTGTGGCAGGATAGGAAGTCTTGTAACCCAGGCCGAATTTGATTACGGTGAACCGGTTAAAGAAGATTACTGCATTTACAGAAGACATGGCGAATGTCTTAAATGCGTGAGCAAATGTCCTTTTGGTGCCCTAACCGTTGAAGGTCTTGACAAAAGGAGATGTTATGAAATACTTATGAAGAACTATAGTCAATCGATTTTTAAGGCCGATGTGTGCGGTAAGTGCGCATGCGGTGTTCCTTGCAGTCTGAAAAAACCAAGCTGACGTAATACGTTCATACCGCGATCTGACGAAAAGTTTATTATTTGAGCAGTATTAGGAACGATAGAAGCCCCGTAGGGTAGCGGTCAATCCTGCCGGCCTTTGGAGCCGGCGACCGGGGTTCGAATCCCCGCGGGGCTATTTAATTGAGAGAAATATTTTATCCAAATTCTTAATACTATACGCTAAAAGATAAGAAAGTTTTATATAGACTTACTGATCCACAAAATGTTTGAGGTGATGTAAATGGCTACGCTACAGGGCGTACCCGTATTAATTTTGAAGGAGGGGACACAGAGGACGGTTGGAAGGGATGCGCAGAGAACGAACATAACTGCAGCAAAGGTTATAGCGGAAGCTGTTAGAACTACACTCGGACCAAGAGGTATGGACAAAATGTTAGTTGATAGTCTGGGTGACATAATAATAACAAATGACGGTGTAACGATACTAAAAGAAATAGATGTTGAACACCCTGCTGCAAAGATGATAGTAGAAGTTGCGAAGGCACAGGATAACGAGGTAGGAGATGGTACGACAACGGCAGTAGTACTTGCAGGAGAATTGCTAAAAAGAGCTGAGGAATTGTTAGATCAGGATATACACCCTACGATAATTGCAAATGGTTTCAGACTTGCTGCCAGGAAGGCAGTGGAAGTTCTTAACGAGATAGCAATCAATGTAAGTAGAGAAGATGACGAAACACTTAAGAAGATTGCAGCGACCGCGATGACTGGAAAAGGTGCAGAGGTGGCGCTATGGAAATTGGCAGATATGGCAGTAAAGGCAGTAAAGGCTGTTATGGAGGAAGTGGATGGAAAGATAAAGATAGATCCAGATAACGTGAAGATAGAGAAGAGACATGGAGGTGCAGTCGAGGAAACACTTCTTGTGGATGGTATAGTTCTGGATAAGGAAGTAGTTCATCCAGCAATGCCTAAGAAAATCGAAAATGCAAAGATCCTGCTTGTGGATTCTCCTCTAGAGGTAAAGGAAACTGAGATAGATGCAAAGATAAGGATAACAGATCCGGACATGTTACAGAAGTTCATAGAGCAGGAGGAGAAGATGATAAAGGACATGGTTGATAAGATAGTTGAAGCTGGAGCAAATGTTGTGTTCTGTCAGAAAGGTATTGACGATTTAGCTCAATACTACCTGGCTAAATCAGGTGTATTGGCAGTAAGAAGGGTTAAACAAAGCGATATAGAGAAGATAGCGAAAGCCACTGGTGCGAAGATAATAACGGATCTAAGAGACATAAAGCCAGAGGATCTTGGAGAGGCAGAGCTTGTAGAGGAGAGGAAGGTTGGAGAGGATAAAATGGTATTCATAACCGGTTGCAAGAATCCTAAAGCAGTAACTATATTGGTAAGAGGTGGTACTGAGCACGTTGTAGAGGAGGTTGCAAGGGGTATTGAGGATGCTGTAAGGGTTGTCTCTTGCGCACTTGAAGACGGAAAGGTCGTGGCGGGAGCGGGAGCACCTGAGATAGAGCTAAGCCTAAGGATAAGGCAGTGGGCTCCAACCCTCGGGGGAAGAGAACAGCTAGCTGCGGAGGCATTCGCTAGCGCATTGGAGATAATTCCAAGAAGCCTTGCAGAAAACGCAGGTCTCGATCCGATCGACATACTCGTAAAGATGAGAAGGGCTCATGAGGAGGGTAAGACTAAGTACGGAGTGGATGTATTCAGCGGAGAAGTAGAGGACATGGTTGAGAAGGGAGTACTTGAGCCTCTGAGAGTTAAGAAGCATGCGATAGAGTCCGCCACAGAGGTAGCAATAATGATACTGAGAATAGACGATGTCATAGCTGCAAAGGGACTTGAGAAAGAAAAAGAGAAGGAGAAGGGTGGAGAGGAGCTTTCAACACCACCTGAATTCTAATATCAATTTTTTTTATCATCTTAACAACTGTCTCAGGATTAACTACTTCTGGATGCGCAGATATGGCGGGGATGATATTATAGATCTTCAACAACAGTCTTAAATTCATCCGTACTATTTCTTTTGTGCTTCCAGATATTCAGGTATTAAAACCTAATATACCTGTAAAATTAAACAGAGTCGGCGTTACCGGAATTAAAAAGATTGTAGAAGTCGATGTAAGGTACAGGAGACCTGTAATCCTCATATCAATTTTCGATGTATTCATAGATCTACCTCCAAATCTCAAGGGTGCAAATCTAAGCAGAAGCCTTGAGGCAGTTGACGAGGTACTAGATTCCCTGACGAAGAAGCCTGTAAAAAGGGTTGAAGATCTGTGCATGGAAATAGCAGACGAACTCCTTAAGAGGCATGATTACGCCGAGAGATCGGAGGTTAGGATGAGATCCGAATTGATACTGACGAAGAAAACTCCTGTAACTAGGCAGAGAACTCAGGAAGTCATAAGTATAACCTGCGATGCCATAAAAGCTAGGAACGGTTATAAGAAGGTATTTATAGGAGCGGAGTTATACGGTGTTACGGCCTGTCCGTGCGGACAGGAATTGGTTAAGGCAAGAATAGAGGAAATCCTTAAGGACTTGAAAAGAGATGAGTTGAGAAGGATAATCGATTCCATACCTATCGCAACACACAATCAGAGGGGAAAGGCAAGCATAAAGATTGAGGTTAGGGATGAATTCTCACCCAGAATAGAGGATTTGATTGAAATTGCAAGAAGCTCCATGAGTTCCGAAATGTACGAACTTTTGAAGAGGGAAGATGAGCTTGAAGTCATATGGAAATTGCACAAAAACCCTAGATTTGTCGAAGACTGCGTAAGGATAATGGCAAGAGAAGTCGTTAAGAGATTTGAGAAGGCACCTCCAGATATCCTTGTGATCTTCAGACAAGAAAACGAGGAGAGCATACATCAGCATAATGTAATTGCAGAAAGAATTGCTACGATCGAGGAGCTGAGAAGGGAGATGGGCGGTGATGTATAGAATTTAATTCTCATACATTTAAGAGTTGCGCTTAATATTCTTTTGTAAAGAATAAATCGAAGATTTGATCCAATTATATAATTGTTGCTTGCGAAACCTCGCCTTTCAAGGCGGGGATAGGCAAGGGGGTTGCTGAAGGTAGCTTTAAATATTCTAACATTAACTTGAAGAAGGTAGACCCCTAATCCGTAAGGATAAGTGGCTGCGTGACCCAGCCGAGGAGGATAAGGGTCGTTCCATTAAGAAACGACCAACCTGAAGATCCGCCCCTTTAGGCGGAGTAGGTCACTTTCTGTACCATTGGCGTCTGTGTTTATCGCATTCAAAAGGATTTACAATCATAATTCCCTAATGAAATCCCTCAGATCTTGAAGTTATTACATGCCTCACTGATGACGGTATCCGGTTTCTCGATGCGCAATAAGTCGCGGCGTAAACTGTAAATGGAATAATCAAATCCCTCTTTTATCCCCCCTCAGGTATAATTCGGACGTAATACCTTTCATTTCGGACTAATCCGTCTAGCGAAATCCCGAAAGTTTTTCATACGGGTTGACAAGCTTATAATGGAATGAAAGATATTTTCAGAAGGGCAAGAGATCTTGCCGAGCTTGTGAGAAAGCAAGAGGAGGTGCTGATCGTAACGCATATAGATGCCGATGGGATAACATCGGGTGCAATAGCCGCAAGCTCCCTTGAAAGAATTGGAATAGATTATGAAATAAAATTTATTAAAAATATAGATAAAAATGTTTTAAGAGAAATAGCGGATGAGAATAAGTTTGTTTGGTTTACAGATCTCGGTAGCGGTTCCATAGATTTGATAGTAAGAAGCGGTATCAATTTCATAATATCTGACCATCACAGACCTAGCGGATACAGCAGATTCCAGTTAAACCCAAACGAATTCGGCATAAGCGGTGAGTATGAGTTAAGCGGTTCAAGTACGACATATTTAATTTCGAAAAACCTCGGATTGAATTACGATTTAATACCCATAGCAGTTGTGGGAGCAGTTGGAGATCTACAGGACTTGAAGGAGGGGAGACTGATAGGTCTGAACAGGATGATAGTAGAGGAGGGAATAAGGTTTAAGCTCATAGATGTGAAGAAAGATCTGAGATTTTTCGGAAAACAGACGAGACCTGTATTTAAAATGCTTGAGTACACTTTTGATCCATTTTTGCCTGGCATAAGCGGGAACGAGAGGGGTGCGATCGAATTTCTAAGGAAAATAGGTATAAGGTTAAAGGATGAGAGGTGGAGGAGATGGATAGATCTTAGCATGGATGAAAAGAGAACTATAGTTTCTGAGCTGGTAAAGCTTTGCATTGAAAGGAATGTGCCGTTAGAGGCCATAAAAAGAATTGTCGGTGAGACTTACATACTTCTGAGGGAGGATGAGGGGACTGAGCTGAGAGATGCTGCCGAGTTTTCAACGCTTCTGAACGCGACCGCCAGATACGGTTACTGCGATATAGGATTGAAGATATGTCTCGGGGTTTGTTCCGAAAAAAACGAGGGATTCGAGAGGGCTTACAGAAAGGCGAGGAATCTTCTCCAGAAGCACAGAAAGAACCTGTCAGAAGGTTTGAAAATAGTGGAGAAGAGGATATACGAGCTCGAAAACATCCAGTACTTCCACGCCGGATGGGATATACTCGATACGATAGTGGGAATAGTTGCTGGAATGAGCTTTAGTAAGGTGAGGATGGATAAACCGATAATAGCATTTGCATACACGAATGAAGGTGTCAAGGTTTCTGCAAGGGCAACCCAGAAGCTTGTTGATATGGGTGTTAATCTGGCAGAAGCAATAAGAATCGCGTGCGAAAAGATAGGGGGGAGCGGGGGAGGACACAGTATTGCAGCCGGTGCTATAATACCGAAGGGATCTGAGGATGAATTTTTAAAGGAAATCGACAGGATAATCGGAAAGCAGCTGAGGAGGGAGATCTGATATTCCGTAAAGTGTTATGAAATGGCAGAAGGTCTTCGTAAATATATCAGAATCCGGGGCAAGTTTGTTTGGAATTTTTCCGTAAATTCTTCTTCGATAATTTCCGCGAGCTTACGCAAACTGTTCTGCCCATGGACATTTCATAAGGAGAAATTACAACTAAATAAGCCTTACAGATCAATATCCTTTCATCTGCGCAAGGAAATTTTGTTAAAAACATTCCACTAGCAAAACTGCCCTTCAGCAATCTTAAATATATTTTATTAAATTATAATATAATTATATAATTTTAAGGTTTTCATAAAGGCTTTTGAACAAAGAACTGAAGGGTATTTATATGAGGGGATTTTTCATAGGTAGATTCCAGCCGTATCATCTCGGGCACCACGAAGTTATAAAGAACATAGTGTATGAGGTTAAGGAGCTAATAATAGGTATTGGATCGGCCCAGGAAAGTCATACATTCGAAAACCCGTTTACGGCGGGAGAGAGGATACTCATGGTCTCAAGGGCATTGGATGAAATAGACAGGGAGCTTAGGAAGAGGGTTTATATAATACCGCTGGAAGACATATACAGAAATGCCCTGTGGGTTTCCCACGTATGCTCAATGGTCCCTCCGTTCGACGTTGTATATTCCAACAACCCGCTTGTGATAAGGCTCTTCAAGGAGGCGGGGTTTAATGTTAAAACTACGGAGATGTACAATAGGGAGGAGTTCCAGGGTGTTGAGATAAGAAGGAGAATGGTTGAAGGGAGAGACTGGGAATCCTTCGTACCTAAATCTGTTGCAGAGGTAATAAAGGAAATAAAAGGTGTTGAGAGGTTAAGGGAAATAGTCAGAAATGATAGAATGTATAAGCGTTAGATGGAGGAATTTCATAAACGTTTACCTGAGGAATAGGAGGGTTGTGAGGGTTGAATTCAGCGATCATCCCGCCGAGGAGATAATCAAAACAGATGTCGCGAAATCCCTTAAAAGGGATCTGATGAAGTATCTCAGAGGTCATCCCGTCGATTTTATATCATACGATGTTGAACTGAGATACACAGATTTTGTAAAGAGGGTTCTAACGTTCGTGAGAAATGTACCCTACGGTAGTACTGTTACTTACGGTCAGATAGCGGATGTTCTGAAGACAAGTCCGAGAGCGGTTGGACAGGCTCTGAAGAGGAACAGAACACCCATAATAATCCCCTGTCATCGAGTTGTTTCAAAGAGGGGAATTGGTGGTTTCAGCTGCGGATCTGATCTGAAGGCTGAACTTTTAAAGATTGAATTAGGTGACGATTTCGTCAAGTCTCTTATCTTCCAACGCCCTCTTAATTTCCATCATTGTTAAATCCAGCGGATCCTCTATCCTAACGCCGTGCTTGATGCTTAAGTTCTTCATCTCAGGAGATGTTGGACCTATGCATGGATCTCCCGGAACCCTCATTGAGACGTCGAATACGACAAACTCGAGTCTCGTGTCATCCTCAGGAGAATAGGCAATTGCTCCCTGCAAACCGAACAACCCGATCATTCCCGGAGGATATTCCTTCTCGCATACCCTTATGAATCTCTCTGCAGCCTCATAGACCATGTCCTGCTTGCTTTCACGCATGGTAACACCGAAGTGCCCTATCTCCTCGTTCTTTACCGGAACGTCTATTTTAAGCTGATCTTTTGCCGGTAGATTTAGGAATCCCTGCAGATTTACCTGCCTTCTATCGCTGAAGCCAACAAAGTCGAAATCTCCGAAAACGTCTTTTAATGCGTAGCTGTGAAAGTTTGCATTGAATCTTGCACCAAGAACGTATTCCTCTATTCTTGCCTTTCTGAGTCCATCTTCATTAATTACTCCTGCCCTTATAAGCTCTTCCGCCTGTCTATAATAGTCTTCTGGGGATTTAGCGTAGAAAAATGCCCTTTCAAGTGGATTCTTTGCCTGCTGTACCTTAACTATTACAAGTCTGTCTATCTCCTCAGGAGACTTGAATTCCTTCGGAATCCTTATTCCAGCCTTTTTAAGTAAATAGTACTGGCCTCTTTCATAATCTCTTTCTTCAGCTCTAAGCAGAAATCTGTTTCCATATATAGGTACTTCAAAATCTTTTTCTATTCCATCATAACCGACGTAAACTGCAAAGCTCCTGTTTGGTATGAATATCGTGTTCAGCTCCCTCAACCTCTCCTGAACATCCTCGTTTAGCATATCCCTAAAGCTATCGAGAACTATGAATTCATCGTATAGATGCCTGTTGTACTTGGTATACAGCTTGTCCCTCCCCTTCTGAACAACTACAACCGTTTTAAATCCCCACGCCTTTGCGGACATGCCTATCTCTTTCGCCGAATGTGATCCAAATATGCCTATCGTCACGTCGTTATAATCCTCAACGATTCTCCTAACCCTATCCGTTATGCCCATAAAACTGAATATTTAAACGAGCTTATATCTGTATCGATATGTATTCGTAAACGCTTTTATTAAATGCTATTTCTCCTATCGTTTCTATTTTTCTGCAGAGCTCGAACAATGCAGTATCCTTATCTACCAGCTCCCTCTTGAATTCTCTAGTCATTTCCATAATACCCTCACAGGAGATCAGATTGCCGTTGAAGTATGTATCCATCACAACCTTGAATAGCCTTCTGAGATCTAGCATTATTCTCGTCCTTTCGTCCTTTGGACTTACACCGTCGTGCAGTATGTCAGCTATCTCCTTAAGAATCCTCATGATTGTTCTAATCTCGATTGCCTTATTCATCTTATCCCAATCCACAAGATCTCTCATGCATTTGTAACTCAATCTTACTGCCAGAAGGTAAAATCGGTGTGCATCCTCCTTGAGTTTTAACAAATCTCTGCTGTTCGGGGATTTCGTAACGCAGTCAAACATCTCGTACACTATCTGATACATCCTCCTAAGTGTATGCGTTATGTCGAAATCAGGTCTCATGATGCATCTGAGAACTATTCTGTCATCTGTCACATCTATCATCTCCATGCCTATCAGATCCCTTATTATCTCATTCACCCTCACTACTACCTCTGGAGATATGTTACCCTTCAGAACTATTTCATCCAATCCCTGAATATAAAGCGCGTATATAAATCTCCTTAGAAATGAGTCATCGGTTTTCGGAATGCTTACGCTAACACTTGATAACCTGTTCAAATTTTTTTTTGGAAAAATTCTCAAAAAAGTCTTCTCAACCTGGAGTATGAGTTCATCCCCCTGATTTAAATTGTTGGATCTTATCCAGCCCTTAGGTAAACTTATCATATAACTAGAACCGCCGACTATTTGCAACTTTCTTATCTCCATGTTAGCATTTATACTTTTAACTTTAAATCTTTCGCTACTTCAGTCTCTTTTTAAGAATCCTTTTCGAATTTTTAAATACCTGATCTATTTCCCTGATTCCGCACCCCTTTAGGATTTTTACAGCCATATCTCTATTTATGAAATCATCGGCCGAATGAGCATCCGTATTTATCACAAGATCGCATCCAACCTCCTCCGAAACCCTTGCAACATGCCCGTTTGTCAGGCAGTGACCTCTTCTAGCAGTTATCTCAAGGAACACGCCGTTCTCCTTTGCGAGCTCAGCCGTTTTCAAGTCTATCAGCCCGGGATGTGCAAGTATATCTATTTCCTCCTGAACGGCATAGTAGTTCGTACCCTCCTTCACAGGTTCAACTATCGTTTCACCGTGAACTATGACTATTTCCGCCCCCTCCTTCCACGCGAGTTCAACAGCTTTACCTATGAGCCTTGGCGGGACATGAGTTATCTCCACACCGAATAGAACTGGAAGCTCGTAATCATCTCTGTATTCCATAAATCTCTTAAAGCTCTGAAGTATGTATACCATGTTGGAGAAATCTGCATGATCCGTTATCGCCAGCCCCTCGTTTCCAATTTCCGAAAACCTCCTGATTATTTCCGACGGTATAAGCTCTCCGTCGCTAAAAACGGAATGGATGTGAAGGTCTATCATAAGTCTAAAAGATTAAAATCAATTATAAAGATTTTGTCTTAAAAAAAGTAGTCATGATCTCTCATGTTATCTACTAACAAAAGACTTAAATATCAAACTCAATTAAGAGCTGATTGCCTTTGATATATAGCCAAAGCATAAGCCTTATAAATCTTTAAGTCATAGGACTTATAGTAGCCGCGGGTCCGGCAAGAACCCTGATATGGGCGTAAGCCCAGAATGAGGGGTGGAGTTCCTACCTGCGGCATAGCATGTGAGGACGTGCCAGATGTGGCACGTCCAAGATGGGCTTGCCAGCAAGGCAAACCGGTGGGTTGGACGTATTCACCGCATACTCCCCCGCCAATTCTGGTTGATCCTGCCAGAGGCCGCTGCTATCCGGCTGGGACTAAGCCATGGTAGTCATGGGGCACGGGCCGCTCTCGCGGTTCGTGCACCGGCGGACAGCTCAGTAACACGTGGCCAACCTGCCCTCGGGAGGGGGATAACCCCGGGAAACTGGGGCTAAACCCCCATAGGGAATGGGTGGTGGAATTCCCCCATTCCCGAAAGTGTGCGGTTGCCGTAAGGCGCCGCACAGCCCGAGGATGGGGCTGCGGCGGATTAGGTAGTTGGCGGGGTAACGGCCCGCC
>CAYYFC010000003.1:0-53098 GCA_964471215.1 uncultured archaeon
GCTTTCCGCCTTAAAAGGCAAGCTTCCAGCCCGCAAGGGGTGTGACAGAAAGATTTATAATACCGTAAATGATCAAAATTTGCTGGATCTGGTTGCAAAGATAAAGTGTAGACCGGATAAACCTATCCGTACTATTATGAATAAGCTATTGTTAACTCCAAGAGGAAGTACTGGATTCTCTTATAATATTAGGAGTAGATAAACTTCAGGCAAATTTTCAACTTTTATTTATTTATATGAAAAATCGTAATGCCGAGACATAGATTAAACAAGAAGTTAACGCTTTACATAAACAAGGATGTGATAGAAGAAGCAAAGCTAGACATTAAAAATCTATCAGCTTTTGTGGAATTAGAGCTGAGAGAGTTCTTAACATTAAGAAAAGCAGGAATAATACAAAATCCACAGTGCGGGGGGTGGGATTTGAACCCACGAACCCCTACGGGAGGGGATCTTGAGTCCCCCGCCTTTGGCCTGGCTCGGCAACCCCCGCTCAATTTAGAGTTCAGTTGAGCTTAATAAAAACTTGTCGGTATCAAATCGATTGATATAAAACGTTTTAAAACCATCCGATAGAGTTAGGGGAGATGAGGCAAATATCGATATTCGACACGACTTTAAGAGATGGCGAACAGATGCCTGGTGTTTCCCTTCCCGTTAACTACAAAATTCAGATTGCAAAACAGCTGGATAAGCTCGGTGTGGACATAATAGAGGCCGGATTTCCAGCTGCATCAAAAGGAGAGTTTAAGGCCGTAAAAGAAATAGTCAATCTCGGATTGAACGCTAAGATATGCGGTTTGGCTAGGATAGTCAGGGATGATATAGACAGGGCAATAGAGGCCGATGTAGACATGGTTCACATATTCATACCGACATCTAAGATACAGATAGAACATACAATAAAAAAAGACAGGGAGGAGATAATAGACATCTCCGTAAAAGCCGTGGAGTACGTTAAAAGTCACGGTGTGAAGTGCATGTTTTCGGCAATGGATGCAACTAGAACTGAGATAGATTATTTGAAGAGGATATACAAGGCTGTTGAAGATGCAAAGGTTGATATAATAAATGTTCCAGATACGGTCGGAATTGCCACACCCTTCAAGTTTTACAATCTTATAAAGGAGCTGAGGGAGCATTTAAGCGTCCCGATTGACGTTCACTGCCACAACGATTTCGGACTTGCTACTGCAAATACATATTCAGCAGTTCTGGCAGGAGCTGATGAGGTTCAGGTAACTGTTAACGGTTTGGGTGAGAGGGCTGGAAATGCCTCTCTTGAAGAGGTCGTTTCAATACTCTACGCAGAGGGATATAAGACGAACATAAGAATGGAGTATCTCGTCGAGACCTCTAGACTTGTCGAGAGGCTTACAGGTGTAAAAATGCCTCCGAACAAGCCAATAGTCGGTGATAACGCTTTCAGTCATGAAAGCGGAATTCACGCACATGGTGTTCTCAAGGATGCCAGGACTTTTGAACCGGGAATAATAACGCCGGAGATGGTAGGGCATAAGAGGAGAATAGTAATAGGAAAGCACGCTGGAAGGCATCAGATAAAGAAGATGCTTGAGGATGCCGGATACATAGTTGACGATGAGAGCCTTACGAAGATAGTGGAAAGAATAAAGGATTTGGGCGATAAGGGTAAGAAGGTTACCGATCTTGATCTCTTTGCCATAGCGGAATCTATACTCGGTGAGGTCAGAAAGGAGGAGAGGGTAATCAATATAGAAGAGGTCACAGTTCTTACCGGAAACAAGATAACTCCTACTGCTGTCATAAATGCCGAGATAATGGGTGAGAAAAAGGTTACGTCTGCTGTGGGTGTTGGTCCTGTTGATGCTACCTTAAAGGCAGTTATAGAGCTGCTTGGAAGAAGGATAAAAATAGTTGAGTTTAGACTCGACGCAATAACAGGTGGAAGTGATGCTCTGGCAGATGTGTACGTGACAATCGAGGATGAGGATGGAGAAAGCTTCACAGCAAGATCTGCTGGACCGGATATAGTAATGGCTTCATTCGATGCTGTCATAAACGCCGTAAATTATCTCATGCTTAAAAAGAAAAAGAAAAAGTAATAAATTTTATCGGTAGATGTTAATTTGATATGTCGATAAAGAAGAGGCTTAGTTTTTCAAAGATTCAAAAAATTAAAAAATTCTTATCAAAAAGAAGGTTTGAAAACAGGAAGAGAGTTTGTGTGCTCGTAGACGGTCCCAATATGCTTAGAAAGGAGTTTAATATAAATCTGGGTGAGATTAGGGAAATACTCTCTGAATACGGTGATATAAAGGTTGCAAAGGTCTTTTTAAATCAATACGCAAGCGATAAACTTGTTGAGGCTATAGAAAATCAGGGTTTTGAACCTGTTATAACTTCTGGAGATGTGGATGTGAGAATGGCTGTTGAGGCCATGGATTTGATATACAACGACGCAATAGATGCAATCGCCTTGGTTACAAGGGATGCAGATTTTAAAGCTGTTCTGAAAAAGGCGATGGAACTCGGAAAGGAAACGATAATAATCGGAGTGGAACCAGGTTTCTCCGCTGCCCTTAAGAATTCAGCAGATATAGCAATAGTTTTGAACGAAGAGGATTTTGAGGAGTATGAGGACTGAAATAGTACTGGCATTGGACATAAAAAACAGGAAAGAGATAATTGATTTGGCTGAAAGGGTAAAGAACTATGTTCATGCCTTTAAAGTGGGATATCCGGCCGTTCTGTCCCTTGGAACTGACATAATAGAGGATCTGTCTGGTATAAGACCTGTAATAGCAGACTTCAAGATTGCGGACATACCGTATATAAGCTCGATGATAGCTGAGATAGCATTCGAAAAAAACGCCAGCGCTGTAATAGTACACGGTTTCATTGGAAGGGACGGTATAAGATCGGTTTTAAAAGTTGCAAGGAAATATGACGGTGAAGTCTATGTTGTCACGGAATTGACAAGTTCAGAAGAGTTCTTCATTAGAGTATCCAATGATTTGGCAAGAATTGCCAGAGATCTAGGATGTCATGGAATAATAGCACCAGGAAACAGGCCTGAAAGGATAAGGGAATTGAAGGAGATAGTTGGTGATATGAAGATACTGTGCCCTGGAATAGGTGTTCAGGGAGGGAGGATTGAGGATTCTGTCAGGGCTGGAGCAACGCATATAATAGTTGGGAGAATCGTTTATCTCTCTAAAGATCCTGAAGAGCAGATAAGGAGAATTCACAGTTTTTTAAAATTTATTAAATAAAATACACTACTAAGGTCATAAAACCTTATATACTAGTTACCAGTATTATAATAATCATGGTGATTCACAGGGTCACGACGGGTATAAGGGAGCTAGATACCATTCTTAAGGGAGGACTTCCCGAGCCATCAACTCTGTTGATTCTGGGAGAGGTGGGGAGTGGAAAAAGCGTTATATGCCAGCAGTTTGCATATGTTCAGGCGAAGAATGGTTACAGCTGCATTTACTTCTGCATAGATCTACCTCCAAAGGAGGTTAGGATAAACATGAAGACTTTAAACTGGAATCCGGATGAGCTTGAAGAAAAAGGGCTTATAAAGTTTGTTGATCTCTTTGCCGGAAGGGAGGGGACTTCAGATGAGAGATATCAGGGAAACGTAAGGGATTTCGAAGAACTTGTTTCCATAATGAGGAAGTTTTTCAGAGACGGAAAGAGGTTTATAATAGATTCCATATCGACCATAGCATTCATACACGGTGAATCCAGGGCATACGATCTGATTCAGAAGGTTCACGCGTGGACTATAGAGGTAGGAGGTGTGTGCATAGTCAACGCCGTTAAGGACATGCACTCGAAGTCTTTTGAAATAGCAATCCAGCAGGCTTTGGGGAACGCTGTTTTGCTGGAAAGGGAGGGGGATGAGGTTTTTATAAGGGTGACGAAAACTACGAAAACTTCGCATAAAAGGGGCAGATTTGGATTGGAAATCGATGAGAGTGGTATAAGGATCTTAGGTGTCTAAAGCATAAGAGATATTAATAACTTTATCGTATCTAAATCTGTGAAGAATGTCGAGGAGGTCAAGTATTTAATATTGAGACCACTGGGATATCCGCTAAAGGCAAGTTATCATGAATACCCGGTAGTAGATAACCCGAGAGTTTTCGATAAATATGCAAAAGACCAGTGGAAGGGCGAATACGTTTCAAAAGGCAAGCTACTATTCGACTTCAGAATGTTTCCGGATTTCGCGTTCGAAGTCGTGAGTGCTGAGCCCGAAGGTATAATCACAGATTCCACCGTTATACTTGTTGAAAATCCGAATCATATAATAGAGACGGAGATAGTCAAGGACATTAAGCTTGACGACGTAGTGGGACAGGAGGACGCTAAGAAGAAGGCGAGGGTTATACTTGAATTCCTCAAGGATCCCAAGAAGTTCGGTAGATGGGCACCTAAAAACATCCTCTTCTACGGTCCTCCGGGAACGGGTAAAACGATGACAGCAAAGGCTCTTGCCAACGAGGCAAGTGTACCGTTTTTATCCGTTAATTCAACTAAGTTAATAGGAGAACACGTCGGAGATGGTGCCAGAAGAATCCACGAACTCTACGAAAGGGCAAGACAGGTTGCACCGTGTATAGTATTTCTAGATGAATTCGATTCTATTGCACTTGATAGAAGTTATCAGGATTTGAGAGGGGATGTGAGCGAAATAGTAAACGCCTTATTAACGGAACTAGACGGAATAGAAAGGAATGAGGGAATATGCACGATAGCTGCTACCAATAGAATAGAGATGATAGATCCGTCCATAAGAAGTAGATTTGAGGAAGAAATAGAATTCACATTACCAAACTATGAGGAAAGGCTGAAGATATTGAAGAACAACCTCAGAGATTTCCCGCTCAAGGTTAGGGCAAATCTGGACATAATAGCCAATATGACCGAGGGCTTCAGCGGAAGGGATCTTGTCGAGAAGGTTATAAAATCCGCTTTACATAAAGCGATAGCGGACGGAAAGGATGTAATAAGCACAGAAGATCTAATAAGCGCTGTCGAAAAAGTCAAGCTTCCATCAAGACATCCTCCCAAGCAGATGTTTGTATGAACTTTTACGGAAGTATTTAGTCTATTTTAAAAGATAGCTGGAAAACTCCCTCCTGATAGGGGGCAGAAACATTAAACTGTAACTTTCCGCATTATTTTGTATAATTCCATTCCGAACGATACACTTATAGTTGTGTTAATATTCTCAAGGGCGATTGCTCCGAGCCCGCAGAACACAGCCTAGATGGTAGGCCCATGCCGTTGGCCTCGAATGCCATCCATAACCCTACGGGATGGGCAGTGAAGGTGAGCCCTCTGGGCGAGGTGGAAGTCCTTACCGCAGACACGAAAATAGTTTTAAAAAAATGAAGCGGTAGGGACAAACAGAAGGTTCAAAAAGATTTAAAATTATTCAAAATAAATATGGTCATGCAAGTCGTGGCGGGAAGTTCATCCCCTCTGCTTGCAAAAAGAATAGCTGATAAAATGGGTGCAGAGATTCTCAATACCGTGCTTAAGAGATTTCCAGACGGGGAACTGTACGTAAGGGTTGAGAACGCAGGTGGGGATGTAGTAGTCGTTCAGAGTATAACGTCAAACGAAGATCTCGTATACCTCATGCTATTGCTCGATGCCCTTGAGGGTTCAAACATAACGGCTGTTATACCCTATATGGGATACGCGAGACAGGATAAGAAGTTCAAAGATGGTGAGGCCATAAGCATAAGAGCTGTGGCAAAACTAATAGAAAGCTACGCTGAAAGGGTTATTACTGTAAACATACACAGCGATAGGGCAAAGAGGTACTTCAGAAATCTTGTGGACGTTGATGCAATGCCCATAATAGGCACATACTATAGGAACAGGGATATAGTTATGATATCTCCTGATTTCGGCTCGTATGAAAGGGTAAGGGTTGCATCGGAATTTGCTGGATGCGAATTTGACTATCTTGAAAAGGAGAGGATAGATGCTGAAACCGTTGAGATAAAGCCTAAAAAGCTAGAAGTTGCGGGGAGGGATGTAGTGATAGTAGATGACATAATCTCCACGGGCGGTACAATGATAGAGGCTACTAAGATTCTTCTAAAAAGTGGAGCGAGGAGCGTTGAATGCGCATGCGTTCATGCAGTTCTTGCAGAGAACGCTCTTAACAGGCTATATTCGGCAGGTGTTAAGGGTGTAATAGCTACTGACACAATAGAAAAATCCATAAGCAAGATAAGCGTTGCGGATTTGATAGTGGATGCACTGAAATCCGATTAGTAATATCCCATTTTTCTTGCGATTTCCTTCAGCTTTTCAATTCTTTTTTCTATGGGCGGATGTGTTGAGAACAGCGATATTATGCTTCCCCTGCTTATGGCCGGAACTATGAAGAAAGCGTTTAACCCCTCAACCTCCTTCTTGTACCTGTCGTCTATCAAATCCATCCTACCGCTTATCTTCGCCAGAGCCGATATCAATGCCTTCGGGTTCCTTGTCAGTATTGCACTTCCCATATCAGCGCAGAACTCTCTGTACCTGCTGAGGGCAAGCATTAGCAATGTGCTTATTATCCATACTATGAGAGATGCAGCGAATATCGCAATAGCTATTAAAGCATTTCCTTCCCTCCTTTCACCGAATATACCCATGAACATTGCATATCTCATTATGAAGAATGCAACAGTTGCTATAAAGCTCGCTATGGTCATAACCATTACATCTCTGTTCTTTATATGGCTAAGCTCATGTCCTATGACAGCCTCAAGCTCATCCCTGTTAAGTGTTCTAAGCAAACCCGTTGTTACAGCAACTACTGCGTTTTTGGGATTTCTTCCCGTTGCAAATGCATTTGGAATCTGCGTATCGACCACTGCTATTCTTGGCACCGGCAGATTTGCCCTATGGCACAGCCTCCTAACTATATCGTAAAGCTCTGGGGCTTCGTATTCATCAACTATTCTCGCCCCTGTACTCCACAGAACTATTTTATCTGAATAGTAGTACTGTATATAAAGCATGAATCCTGCTATCAGCATTATCAAGAAGAAGTTCAGTCCTATGTAGCTCAGGAAGGCTATGAAGGCCAGATATATAAGAGCGAGCAGAAACATTGTCGTATACATCCTTATCATAAGACCTCTGTCCTTTATCCAAGCCATGATATGATTTGGGATATTTGAGTATTTAAATGATATGCTATAACACATACTTTAAGAATTTTAAGGAATTTCTACCGTTTTCATTATAACATGTAAAACCGATATCCACAAATCCGATCGAACAGTGGATTAACTCGATAACATTATTTTGATTGTCCCCCGAATTCTAACACGGTCTCTCATTGTAAGCATGTGCTCACTCCAGACCGCTGACCCATCGGGGATATGTCCGGTGTCTGGGTTGCCCCCACTTCATAGAAGGCATCTGCCCCCTCCGCAGGGGACGCTTAGACACCGTGTTACCCCAAGCTTGCAAGAAACTTCATCGGAAGCATGCGCTCTCTCCGCTCCCTCATCCCACTTGGGGCAATCATATTTGGACGTCTGTGAATATTATAGTTTTGCTATCAGCCTCCTATAGTTCTCCTCAACGTAATCCTCAACTCTTTTATACAGGCTGTTTCCTTCCGAATCAACTGCAACTATACACGGTCCAAAATTCCTGACTTCAAACACCCACATTGCTTCAGCCATTCCCAGATCAAGCCAGTAAACATCCTTTACCCTTATTATACACTTCGAAGCGAGTGCTCCCGCTCCGCCGGTGTAGGCAAGATAGAGAAACTTTCCCTTCATATCTTCAGAAACGCTTATACCACCCTTTCCTATGATAACCATGCAATCAAGCTTCCTGAGAAGATCCCTTATGGCGTCGTTCATTCTAGAAGAAGTTGTTGGTCCTGCTGACAGTACAACCCATTCTCCCCTAACATTTTTCACAAGTGGTCCACAGTGATATATAACCCGACCGTTGAGATCTAGGGGTAAATCTTTTCCCTTTTTAATAAATTCCAGAATTCTTAAATGCGCCCTGTCCCTAGCTGTTATCATCTCCCCAGTCACGTAAACGACATCTCCGAGCTTGAACCTCGAAATATCCTCCTTACTAACAGGAGTCCTCAGCTCCATTTAATAAGTTTGATCTGCTCAATCTTATAGCTTTCGATAGATGCCGTTATAGAGTTCATAGGGATATACTGGAATTAAGTTTTTTAAATTTCGATGTAATTGAAGACATAAATTTGATTGTAAATGTATGTTTTAAGGTAAGATGAGAGAAGTCAGGGATTCCCATGAAAAAGGAGAAAGTCTAATGATATACTCCCCAATAAAAAGAGATAATGTTATCAAATCCTAACATAATTAATTACTTACACGTTGTCTAAACTCCATGCCAATGAAATCAGCGATAGCCGCAAAACATCTGAATTTACGGGTCATCTGCATCCGTACGGGTTTCAAGATTTTTTAAAGATCTATGGAATCCACGCGTTAATCTAGGACGATCGAAGCTTTTCTATTCGCCCAGCACTGGATGTTAACAGCAATTGGAAGAGATGCCGTGTGACAGTATCCGATTTCAATGAGAACTGCAAGTGCTGTGAACTTTCCTCCCAGACCCATAGGTCCTATCCCCAGCCTGTTTATACAATTCAGTATCTCGATCTCGAAATCGTTCATATCGGTCACATCTCTCAGAAGGGCTTTCTTCGCTAGCCTTGCGCATCCGTCAAAAGATGGGCCTATTCCAACTCCAACGAACACAGGAGGACAGGGCTTTCCCATGGCATTCCTCACAGCCTCAACAACAACCCTTTTTACCTTATTTACTTCAGATGGAGAAAGCATCTTCAAAACAGAACAGTTCTCGCTTCCAGCTCCCTTGGGAATCACGGATATCTTCAGCTTATCCCCCTCAACTATATCCACATTTATCTCAGGCATGTGAATTCCTACGTTGTTTCCCGTGTTTTCCCTTGTTAAAGGGTGAACTACGTTCGGCCTCAACGGAACCTCCTCGGTAGCCCTTATAACCCCCTGTACTATTGCATCTTTCAGATTGAAATCCAGAAACAATTCCCTGCCGATTTCAACAAAGAATATTGGAAGACCAGTATCCTGGCAGATCGGTACTCCCATCCTTTTAGCGTACTCGATGTTTTCAAGTATAGCCTTCAAGTTCATCCTTGCTATCTCATTCTCCTCCTCCTCATATGCCTTTTTCAAAGCCCTTAAAACGTCCTCGCTCAATTCAGTTTCAGCTTTTCTGAGAAGTTCGACAACGGAGTCCACAACTCTTTTATACGTTATCATGTAAGAAAATTCAACAGATTTACATAAATATTTTATAAGATAGAATTAAGCGATGGATGAGGAGATAAGAGCTGGAAAGATTTCGATAGTGGCAAACGTTTTCCTGACAGTTTCTAAGGCATTTGTAGGAATTATGGTAAATTCTACAGCTCTCATAGCCGATGCATTGCATTCTTTAATAGATATAATAGGTTCTGCTTTCGTCTGGATAGGATTGAAGATATCTAAAAAGCCTCCAGACGAACTCCATCCATATGGTCACTTTAAGGCCGAGAGTCTTGCAGAACTTGGCGTTGGATTGATAATAATCCTGACATCTCTCCTGATAATATACGAGGCTATAGATGAGCTTCTGATGAGATCCGTTCCCAGATTTGAGTTTTATGCTGTGGGCGTTGCGGCTGCGTCGGCGCTAATAAACGAGTTCCTAGCAAGGTATAAGATAAGGGTAGGGATGAAAACTGGTTCCTCCTCGCTTATAGCCGAGGGTAAGCACTCAAGGACAGATGTACTATCGAGCATAGCTGTTGTAATAGGATTTTTGCTAATATATATCGGATACTGGTGGGCCGATGCGGCTGTGGCCATGATAATATCTGCCCTCATACTCCAGATAGGGTTCGGAATACTAAAAAACGCCGTGGATATACTGATGGACAGGGTTGACGAGGAGCTGAACCTTCTAATAAAGAAGTGGATAAGCGATATAGACGGTGTGAAGTCTGTCGACTTCATAGCTGTAAGGGGTACTAAGAAGGCGAAAATAGTTGAGGTACACGTAAAGGTTGACAGTTCTCTTAGCTTTGATGAAGTAAACAGATTGATAAAGAAAATAGAGAGTATTAAGGACAGAATGGTAGAAGTAGTCCATGTCATACCCGTTATAAGATTCTACAGGAGGATAAAGCTCATAGCCATACCCGTTGATAAGAACGGGAATTATATCGGAGATTTCAATGCAGAATTCTTCAAATTAATAGACATTGAAAAGGGAGAGGAGAGAGTTATCGAGAACGTCCACAGGGGTGTTAAGAGGAGAAAGGGTTATCTTATCGCAGATCTTCTAAGCAAAAACGGAGTAGATTTGGTAGTGGTTAGGAGAATAGGAGAGGGTGCGAAGAATCATCTTAAGAATAAGGGCATAGATTTCAGGATAGCGAACGGGAATATAGATGAAGTCATAGGAAAAATAAGATCATCAAGTTTTTAAAGCAGTTGCTGGAATTAAAGAACATGTATCAGAAGATAAGGCCACCGGAAGAGGGTGAAAAGATAAGGTATGAGGATGGAAGGCTTATAGTTCCTGATAATCCGATAATACCTTATATAATCGGTGATGGGATAGGAAGAGATGTTGTTCCCGCAGCTTTAATGGTTTTGAATGCCGCAGCTGAAAGGATAAAAAAGGAGATAGTATGGTTTAAGATATACGCTGGAGAGGAGGCATACAAGATCTACGGGACGCATCTGCCCGAAGACACGCTTAAGGCAATAAGGGAGTTCAGGGTTGCATTGAAGGGGCCGCTGACAACACCAGTCGGAAAGGGTTACAGGAGCTTAAACGTAACAATAAGACAGAAACTTGATCTCTACGCTTGTGTGAGACCGGTTTATTACCTAAAGGGTGTTCCCAGCCCAATAAAGGAGCCTGAAAATGTAAATCTGGTGATATTCAGGGAGAATACCGAGGATGTCTATGTTGGTATAGAGTGGAAGATGGGAAGCAATGAAGCATTGAAGGTAATGGAATTCCTTAAGAGGGAGTTCGGAATAAATGTTAGGGCTGATTCTGGAATAGGTCTAAAGCCGATAAGCGAGTTCGCAACGAAAAGACTCGTGAGGATGGCGATAAGGTATGCAATAGAAAACAATCGAAAAAGCGTTACACTTGTTCACAAGGGAAACATCATGAAGTACACGGAAGGTGCCTTCAGGGATTGGGGATACGAGGTTGCTCTGGAAGAATTCAGGGATTATGTAATTACGGAGGAAGAGGTCATGAAGGAGTATGGCGGAGAGGTTCCTGAGGGTAAAATAGTTATCAAGGACAGAATAGCCGACAACATGTTTCAGCAACTTCTGACGAGGACATCCGAATATGATGTAATAGCGACTACAAACTTAAATGGCGATTATCTAAGCGATATGGCAGCCGGTCTTGTCGGCGGGCTTGGAGTTGCACCCGGATCGAACATAGGTGACGGAATGGGTGTTTTTGAACCCGTACACGGTTCAGCACCAAAGTATGCTGGATTGAACAAGGTAAACCCAACAGCTGAAATACTCAGCGGTGCTCTCATGTTTGAATATCTTGGGTGGAAGAAGGCAAGCGAGATGATAAAAAAGGCTGTTGAGATGACAATTCAGCAGAAAATCGTAACTTATGATCTTCACAGACATATAGGCGGGAAACTTGTGGGTACAAGAGAATTTGCAGAAGCAGTAGTTGAAAATCTTGAATCGGTATGATGATCGATGAGATATTAGAAAAACACTGTGCAGATTTCTTCATACAGCATAGCGATATAAACCTTTACTATGCCACGAGATTCAAGGCATTAAACTGCGTCTTTTACATAGTTGGAAGAAAAGGAGATTTCCTGATAGTCCCGGACATGGAGAAGAACAGGGCTTTAAGGGAGAGCAGAGTAAAAAATGTAATATCGTTAGGTGATCTCGGGTATCATGAGAGGAGAAAGAGTGTTAAGGATTCAAGGAAGGCAATAGCCGAAGTACTTGCGGATTTTTTGAGGAATAAGGGTGCTAAAAAGATAGTAGTTCCGACAGATTTTCCTGCATTCCTTACGGTTAGATTCATTGAAGAGTTCAGGGTTGAGGTGATAGAGAATCCCTTTTTGAAGATTAGGGCTGTGAAGAGTCCTGAAGAGGTGGAGATGATAAGGGATGTGAGCACGGCTGTAATAGATGCGTTTAATTTTTCATTAGATATTATAAAAAAAGGTGAAAAGAATTGCGATTACATAAGGGATGAGATCGAGAAATTCCTGTTCCTTAAGGGTTATCTCGCCGAAAACACAATAGTTTCGTCAGGAGAAGTTTCATCTGATCCCCATTCATCCGGTGGAACTGTTGAGGATCACGTACTCATAGACATATTTCCTAAAAGCAGAAAACACAGTTATTATTCGGATTTTACAAGAACTGTGATCGTAAGGAAGAACATGGAAATTGAGGAAATGCTGGAAGCTGTCATAGAAGCACAGGAAAGTGCAATTTCCATTATAAGGGATGGAGTTACAGCCAGAGATGTTCACTATAAGGTATGCGACGTTCTCGAGAGTTACGGCTACAAGACTATAAGACAGAAGGCTGATGAGGGGTTCATACACTCTACAGGGCACGGAATAGGTCTTGAGTTGCACGAAGAGCCAAGAATATTTGATAACGATGAAGTTCTTAGGTCAGGAATGGTTTTTACAGTTGAACCGGGATTGTATTACAGGAAGGTTGGAGGTGTAAGGGTTGAAGATGTCGTTGTCGTGAAAAGAGACGGATGTGAAGTTCTGACAAGGTATCCAAAAAGGATATATCTTAAAGTATGAACTCTCTTCATGGCATCCGATCCACTTAAATCACTTCTGAGCATAGTTGAAGATATTTACGAACAGATAAGCAGAGGGGAAATACCTGAGCTCAAGCTCACCAAAAGAACGAAGCAGAATATAGAATTTGACAGGGAATCCGAAGTTTGGGTATACGGGGATAAAAAATCGATAAGATCTGCAAGATCAATTAAGAGTGCTCATCAGCTCCTAAAAATGATCTACGTCATCGGATTTTTGAAGGAACAGATGACATCAAATAAATCCTCAACACTCAGGGAGCTATACTACATTTCTGAAAACTGGGGAATCGCAAAGTTTAAGGAGCAGCTGGAGAGTGACAGGCTCATAGAGGATCTAGAAATACTTACAGGTCTTCAGAGAGAGAGTTTCAATATAAGGCCAGAGGAGGACGGTGCAACTGTATTCGGGGACATAAAGATAAGGGAAAAAACTAGAAGGGGTTACAGGGTTATCCACTGCCAGGATGACGTGGGAGAGGGTGGTTATCAGATACCGACAAACGTTGACAACATCGAGTTTTTGGAGTGCAACGCTAAGCTCGTGATAGCGATAGAAACGGGTGGTATGAGGGACAGACTTGTCGAAAACGGATTTGATGAGAAGTTCGATGCCATAATAGTTCATTTAAAGGGTCAGCCTGCGAGGAGTACTAGGAGACTGCTAAGAAGGCTTAACACAGAGCTTAAGCTCCCAGTTGCAGTATTCACCGACGGAGATCCATGGAGTTACAGGATCTACGCATCTGTAGCGTACGGATCGATAAAATCTGCCCATCTCTCGGAATACCTTGCCACACCATCCGCTGTATTTGTTGGAATAAGACCTTCGGATATAATCAAATACGATCTTCCTGCTGACAGGTTAACGGATGAGGACATAAAAGCGCTGAACTCAATCCTTTCAGATCCGAGATTTGCCAGCGAATTCTGGATAAAAGAGATAAAACTTCAGCTGGAAATCGGAAAGAAATCTGAACAGCAGGCTTTGGCAAAATACGGTCTAGATTTCGTTACAGATGAATATCTACCGGAAAGGCTTTCAGAGCTCGGTATTTTGAAATAGAATTTAAAAAGTCAGAGTCCTTATCTCCTCTATACTGAAGAAGGCTACTATGGAAAGAACATATGCAACTACGCTTATGACACCTGCTATCATAAGCGTTATGAAGGCAGGACCCAAGAGATTTGATAGAACGAATATGTTAGGTTTTGTCATTTTCTGCAGCAACGGTGCAACCTTCATTATGTTGCTGAAGAGCCATGCAAGAGATGCGACTGAAATTAGAAAAGACGCTATTTGACAGTAAGCGGAATACTTAAACGTACCTATGGCGAGTTTGTTCCCCGCTCTTAAATGAGACATCACATGCAGGATCCAAGAAACAAATCCTATCGCTATAACTGCTAGTGTAATCAATGCGATTATTGAGACAAGATGGATTATCTGCTCAGGCATTATGTCAACGCGCCCGTAACGTGAAACCTCAGAGATATGCGGAGACATGGAAATTAAAACGGCAATGATTATTCCAGCTATCAGAAAGGGTGAAACTATCATCAGAATCCCGTTTCTGATCATAACCTTGCCGTAGAGCTTCCTTCCAAGCAAAATCCATGCTATTTCTGCGAGAACTATTCCTGCAAGTGTTATGATACCACCGAATTTTGTTATAGATGCCATTGCACCTATTAAAACAAGTATGTACCCTATTCCACTGAGATACTTTGCCCTTTCAGCCATGTTATTAATCTAAAAACATGATATATTATTTTTTTATCTCAATATCTTTTTTAAAATTAAAAAGTACGTATGAGGATTTTAAGGTATGAGACTCGAAGAGATAGTTGAATTCCTAGACGAGTTTTTAAAGATAGGAGAGTGGAGGGATAAATCCGTAAACGGGCTACAGGTGGAGGGAAAAAAGGAGGTTGAAAAGATAGCATTTGCCGTGGATGCATGCATGGAGGTTTTCAGAAGGGCAAAGGAGTCCGAAGCCGATTTGATAGTAGTCCATCACGGCCTGATATGGAACGGTTTGAGCTCAATAAGGGGGCTTATGTACAGGAGAATAGAATTTCTGATAAGGAACGGTATATCGCTTTATGCAGCCCATATACCGCTTGACGCTCATAGGAGTATAGGTAACAATGTTCAGATTCTAAGAATCCTTGATCTGGAACCGGAAGAGGAATTCGGGGAGTATCAGGGTAAAAATATAGGATACATCGGGAGCTTTAAGGATAAAAGGGATTTGGATGACGTGATAAAATCGCTTAAAGAGAAGCTGAATCCCGATCTGAAGGTTTTGAGATTTGGTGGCAATGAGGTAAAGAGGATTGGTGCGGTTTCTGGAAGAGGGGGTTTTGCAATTGAGGAGGCAATAGAAAAAGATCTTGATCTCTTCATAACTGGAGAGGTCGAGCACGAGATATATCACATTGCGAGGGAAGGGGAAATAAACGTCGTGTTTGGAGGTCACTATGCCACCGAGACCCTGGGTATTAAGGCACTGATGAGGGTTGTATCGGAGGAGTTTGAAATAAAAACGGAGTTCATAGATGTACCCACAGGTCTGTAGAATTAAGAACTGTAGAGTTCAGATGAACAGACCTTCAGGGGGAATGTTACAGATCGCACACATTGGGAATTGCGCAGGAGATCTGCATAACCGCAATCGCTATTGCTTGAGTGCATATGATTTAGGCAGGAAATTAGATTTTTCAGCTGAAAGGCCATTCATAAAAGCTTAAATATTCGAATTTAAATTTTTCTTTATGGCTTTGGAGGCATTAAAGGATGTAATCAGGAAGATTACAAGATCATCATCCATAGATAAATCATTCGTTGAGGAGATAGTTAGAGATATTCAAAGGGCCCTGATAAAGGCAGATGTGAATATAAGACATGTCAAGGAGATAAGCGATGCGATAAAGAAGAGGGCAATGAGCGAAGAAGTTCTGCACGGCTTAAGTCCAAGGGAGCATATAATCAAGATAGTGTATGAGGAGCTGCTCAGGGGTATAGGAGAGGGCCTGGAGATACCCCTCAAGAAATCAAAGATTATGCTCGTGGGGTTACAGGGAAGTGGTAAGACCACTACTGCCGTAAAGATAGCGAAGTACTATAGAGACAGGGGATTGAAAACTGCAGTAGTGTGCGCAGATTCATTCAGACCTGCTGCATACGAACAGCTCAAACAGCTTGCTGATCAGTATTCAATACCTTTTTACGGTGAAAAGGATGAAAAAGACTCCATAAAAATAGTCAGGAATGCTTTGAAAAAACTAAGGGATTTCGACATGATTATAGTAGACACGGCTGGCAGGCATGCACTTGAAAAGGAACTGATAGATGAAATGGTGAGAATTGCGGATGTTCTTAATCCAGATTACAAATTACTCGTTTTGGATGCTGCAATAGGTCAGCTTGCTTCAAAACAGGCCAAGGCATTTCATGAGGCTATAGGTATAGATGGAATCATAATAACAAAGTTCGACGGAACTGCCAAGGGTGGGGGCGCTCTGTCAGCTGCTAGGGAAATAGGAATACCCATAGCGTTTATAGGCAGCGGCGAGAAGATAGAGGATTTCGAAAGGTTTGATCCTGCCGGATTCGTTTCGAGGATTTTGGGAATGGGTGACATAAGGGCACTGCTCGAAAAGGTGGAGAGGATAGCTAGGGAGGAGGAACTAAGCCCAGAGAAGTTCCTGAAGGGGACGTTCACACTTAAGGATGTGTACAAGCAGATAGAGGCTATGCAGAAAATGGGACCGATAAAGAAGATCTTCGAACTCTTACCATTCGGTTTTGGTCTCAGGGTTGATGAAAACGTCATGGAGATTACGGAGGAGAGGATGAAGAAGTTCAAGGTTATAATGGATTCCATGACTGAAGAAGAACTTCTGAATCCAAAGATAATAGATTCATCAAGAATAAGGAGAATTGCTATAGGAAGCGGTACGACACCACAGGACGTAAAGGAACTTCTAAGATACTACAAAACAATTAAGAACGTCATGAAGAAAGTGAGAAAACTTGAAAAGGGAAAGTTACCCTTCAAATTCCCGAAGTTCGGATTATGATTCACAGAGGTCGAATTAATCTGATCTCATTTTCTCTTTCTGTTACTAAGGAAGCTTTAGAGGAGAGGAATTATTGGAGGAGGGGATATGTACGTGTCATCAACTTTTAAAAAATTAATTGACTTCTATTGTAGAGTTTTGATCTGACAAACCTGATGACTCAAACAGACACCGTGAGGTAGTTGAGTGGGGAGTTCCATGGGGAACACTCGCCCTTTACAGTAGATGGAAAAGTTTGGCATTACTTTGAAATAAAAATCTAGAGAGTATTATAAAATAAAAATTCTTAACACTATTTAGATTAGCCTAATTGCCAACTCTCAGAACTACTGCTTAAGGCAGGGAGGAGGTCAGATAGCTTCAATTGATTCAGGTTAAATCATCGTTTAATAACGTATTTATACATTGCTATGTATTATCAAGCATGCCCCGTGATAGATATTGGCAAAAAGAAGAGATATTGCCAAAAGACGAGCTGGAAAGAATTCAGCTTAAAAGGCTGAAATGGGTTGTAAGATACGCTTATGATAACGTTCCGTTTTACAGAAGAAAGTTCAAGGAAAGAAAAATTCATCCGGATGATATAAGAAGGTTGGAAGATGTAAAAAAGCTTCCTTTTACGACAAGAGAAGATTTGAGGGAGAACTATCCTTTCGGATTGTTCGCCGTTCCCAGGGAAAAGGTTGTCAGGATACATACATCGAGCGGTACATCCGGAAAGCCCAAGGTCGTTGGATACACACTTAACGATCTTGAAAACTGGATAAACCTCTGTGCAAGATGTCTTTACATGGTGGGTGTAAGGGAAAGAGACGTATTTCAGAATATGGTCAGCTACGCAATGTTTACGGGCGGTCTCGGATTCCATTATGCCGCGGAAAGGATAGGTGCTATGGTTATACCATCTGGAACTGGAAATACGAGGAGACAGATACAGTATATGCTCGACTTCGGAACAACGGTGATACACTGCACACCTAGCTATGCATTGCATATAAAGGAGGTAGCAGAGGATATGGAAATAGATCCAAAGGAGCTGAGCTTAAGGATAGGATGTTTTGGAGCGGAACCATGGAGCGAGAATACTAGGAAAAGGCTTGAGGACTCTTTCGATATAAAGGCTTACGACAGCTACGGTCTGAGCGAGATGAACGGGCCTGGCGTTGCCTTTGAGTGCGAAGAGCAGAACGGGTTGCACATATGGATCGATCACTACCTCGTCGAGATCGTAGACCCTGAGACCTGCGACCAGCTTGGATATGAAGAAAAAGGGGAGCTTGTCTTGACATCTTTAACAAAGGAGGCAATGCCGCTGATAAGGTACAGGACAGGAGATATAACGTTTCTGATGGACGATGAGAAGTGCCCGTGCGGGAGAACACATCCGAAGATTCACAGGATTCTGGGAAGGACTGATGACATGATGATAATCAGAGGTGTAAACGTTTTCCCTTCCCAGATAGAGCACGTACTTATGAACATGGAGGAAGTAGGGGATAGCTTCCAGATAGTTCTGACGAGAAGTGGGGCACTCGATGAGATAACGGTAAGGGTTGAAATAAGGGATGAGTTCTTTACTGGAGAACTATCGGATCTTGAAAGGATTAGGAGGAAAATACAGGAAGAATTGAAGAAGGAAATAGGGTTAAGGATGAGAGTTGAGCTTGTTGAAAAGGGAACTCTTGAAAGATTTGAAGGCAAGGCGAAAAGGATAATCGATTTAAGGGGTGAAATCTAATTTGCAAAGATTTATATTCCTATTATATCTTTTGCATTTAGTATGATCCACGTTCAGGAACTAACGCACATTCCAGTTGAAAAACAGGATATAGAGATAGTTGAAAGGAAGGGAATTGGCCATCCTGACACGTTAGCTGACGGAATAGCCGAAGCCATGAGCAGGGCTCTAAGCAGGGAATATATAAAGAGATTTGGAGTAGTTCTCCATCACAACACAGACGAAACACAGATAGTTGCTGGAAAAGCCAAGCCGAGATTTGGAGGAGGAGAGCTAATACAGCCTATATTCGTCCTTCTGGTTGGAAGGGCAACTAAGGAATTCGAGGGAACATACATACCCACCGATAAGATAGCGTTAAAGGCTGCTAAAGATTATATAAGGTCGCGAATGTCAAATCTGAATCCAGATGAGGACATGATATTCGACGTGAGAATAGGAGAGGGTAGTACAGAGCTTAAGGATGTTTTCATGAGAAAAAAGGGGAAAGTGCCCCATGCAAACGACACATCATTCGGAATAGGTTTCGCACCGCTAACCGAAACAGAAAAACTCGTTTACAACATAGAGAGAAAGATATACAGCGAATTCAGAAAGAGGGAAAAGGCAATTGGAGAAGACGTTAAGATTATGGGATTGAGAGAGAAGGATCGCATAAAGCTCACGATAGCCTGTGCATTTGTTGACAGATATCTCAGCGACATAAGAGAGTACATAGCGGTGAAGGAGGAGCTCGAGAGCTGGGTCAGGGAAATAACATCTGAGTACACGGATAAAAATGTTGATGTATATATAAATACTGCGGATGATTACGAGAGGGGGTGCGTTTACCTTACGGTAACCGGTACATCAGCTGAACATGGAGATGACGGAAGTGTTGGAAGAGGAAACAGGTGCAACGGGCTTATAACTCCCTGCAGGCCTATGAGCATAGAGGCAGTGTGCGGGAAGAATCCGATAAATCATGTTGGAAAGATTTACAACGTACTTGCAAATTTTATCGCCAGGGACTGTTACGAAAGGATAGAGGGGATAGAGGAGGTTTACGTTAAGATACTAAGCCAGATAGCAAAACCTATAAACGAACCAAAGGCCTTGGACATACAGATAATCCCAAAGAGGGGATACGATGTGGAAAGGATGAAATCCAGAGCTGTCGAGATAGCCGAGGAATGGCTTGAAAATATAATGAAGATAACCGATATGATAATAAACGGTGAAATAGACGTTTTTTAAACGAGCATGTTTAACCCCTCTATGAAAGCCTCGACGGATGCCATTATTATATCCGTCCTAGCACCCCTCGCCGTTACAATCTTATCTCCCCTTCTAAGCTGAACTATCACATCAACGAGTGCATCGGTACCACCTGTAATTGCATCTACGTGATAGCTTACGAGTTCTATATCCGCATACTCTGACACTGCCTTTTTTATAGCGTTTATAGCCGCGTCAACAGGACCCAATCCGACATCAGCTGAAACTATTTCCCTGCCGTTTATTTCGAGTATTATGCTGGCAGTTGGCGTTATATCCTTGCCACATACGACGTTCAAACCTTTTAGCTTGACCTTCCTCTCCTTCTTAATCTGTAAAACCGTCTCTATAATCGTTCTAACATCTGCATCTGTAATCCTCTTACCCTTATCACCCATTTCCTTTATCCTCATCAGTATCTCCTTCATCTGCTCCTCGCTTGCACTGTATCCAAGTTCCTTCATTATAGCCTGAACGCTCGCCTTTCCGGCATGCTTTCCAAGAACTATTGTCCTCCTCCTGCCTATCATCTCAGGAGAGATCGGTTCGTATGTGGAAGAATCCCTCAGAATTGCGGAAGTGTGAATACCGCTTTCGTGCGTAAAGGCGTTTTCACCTACTATCGGCTTGTTGGGTGGTATGACAATTCTTGTGAGCTTTTCAACGAGCTTTGACGTATCGTATATCTTCTTCTTGTTTATCCTCGTTTTAACACCGTAGAGGACTTCGAGTGCAAGTACGACCTCTTCAAGAGATGCATTTCCAGCTCTCTCACCCAGACCGTTGATTGTGACGTGGATCTCTCTTGCACCACCCTTAACGGCAAAAATCGTATTGGCAGTAGCGAGTCCGAAGTCGTCGTGGCAGTGAATTGCTATTGGGACTCTGAACTCAGAACTGAGCTCCTTCATTATCCTTTCGCTCCTTTCAGGTGTGAGCACGCCGACCGTATCCGCAAAAGTAAGCCTGTCCGCGCCGGCATCAACAGCATTTCTGAACAGTTCCTTTACAAAATTAATATCTGCTCTGGAAGCATCCTCAGCCCCGAATTCAACTATCAATCCCCTTTCCTTAGCGTATTCTATTGCTTCGACGGACATGTCTATGACGTCCTGTCCGCTCTTGTTCGGAAACTTGCTCTGGATGTGTATGTCGGATGAGGGTGCGACCATGAAGACTGAATCCGCATCGGCATCGGCTACCGCATCTATATCCACCTTTTTAATCCTTGCAAAACTGCATATCTCAGCATTTAATCCTGAATTGGCAATTTCCTTTACAGCTCTAAATTCGCCTTCCGAGGCTATGGCAGTTCCTGCCTCGATTATATCTACTCCAAGCGAATCAAGAGCCTGTGCGATCATGAGTTTCTGTTCTACTGTCAGCGATACGCCCGGTGTCTGCTCTCCATCTCTAAGGGTTGTATCGAGTATTCTCAATTCCACACTCTTTAGATTGTAAACGTTTAAAAATAATTTGCGGTTAAATTCTTGGTTGTGTCATCATAATTGTTATTAATAAAAATCATATATAGTTATAAACCATAAAATAGTGGAACAAATTTTAAGAGAGTTAAGAGTATTCAAAAGAAACAAAATTTCTTTAGAAGTTAAAGTTTTAGGGATACCAATATTCATTCAAACTTCATCAGTAGGAATAACAGCTAAAATCTTGTCAGAAATCTATTGAGTCAGTAAATCTTCCGTTCACGATGGATAAAAAAGTTTGAGGATAAGTTACTGATAATAGTAGAGAAAAAACAAAGAAATTTAATAGCAGTTTGATGAAACTATCGTTAGAGGGAATGGAAAGAAGTTTTACATTTTCTCAGCAGTAGACGTAGAAAGAAATGAGCTAATTTTAATGAGAGTTTACGTAACAAGAAATTGGTTTGTAGTTAGGTCTTTTATTAGAGAAGTTCTCAACTATTGTGAGAATAAACCTAAATTTGTTATAGATAAAGCTCCTTGGCTAAAAAGAGCTTTAGAATGTCTCGGATTAGAATAGACATGAAAGGTTTGGAAGTAGAAGCTTAGTTGAATCTGTATTCTCTTCATTAAAACAACGAATTATTATCTTTTTCTGTTCAATTACTGCAAAAAATCCAATTAGGAATTGGAATTTATTCTGTAAACTTTTTATACTTTATTATAATCGATTAAGAATATTCTGCTGAAATTGGACGTGTTAACTTAAGGGCACAAGCTTTAAAAAATATATATTTTTCGCACTAACTCAACATGTCCCTGAAATTTAGATAAATTTTAAATACTATTATAAACAGATTTATACCGATGAGGGATGAAGCGGTACTAACGGGAACAATTAAGATTCCCGTTAGAGCCGACCCTAAGGTAGTTAGTTTGATTAAGAATTATACAAATGGGTTAAGGTATGTAGTTCATGAAATCCTTAAACATCTAGAGAAATATGGTGTATTTAAGTTTTCAAAGGAAGAAAAGAGAATAAAGTGGGAGCAGAGAATAAAACCAATACATGAAGACTTTTATGAATGTATAAAACGAAAATTTAACTTACCACCAAAAATAGCTTTGTCATGTCTTAGAGAAGCATCATTCATAGCAAGATCTGTAATTAATAACCCAGAAAATAAAGATAGAAAGTGTGTTATCAAATCGTATAGAGCGAGAATTGACGGATATGGTTACAAACTGATAGAAGACAAAGGATATGTGGTGTCAATAAGAATCTATGGTTTTGGAGAAATTAAAATAGAAGGATTTCCAAGAGAGTGGTTCGCAAGATACTTAGACTGGTATCAAGGAGAGGCACTATTAAAAATGGAAGAAAATAAAGTAGTATTCTTAATGACAGTAAAGAAAAGAGTTAAAACACCAACTATTAGCGAAAGATGCATAGCGATTGATCTAAACTTTGAAGAAATTGTAGTGGGTAACTTTGAAGGAGTAGCAAGAATAAAAACTCCAATGAAAAAGATAATGCATATCAAAAAGAATCATATAGAGAGAGTGCAGAAGAAGTATAACAAGCGATGGAGGTACGTGAAAGTGATTAGAAAAGCAATATCAAGATGGTGGAGAAGAATACATAATATTAATGATAACTTTGCAAAGCAAACATCGTTAAGAATAGTTAAACTCGCTAAAAAACTTGGATATAACACAATAATTCTTGAAGACTTAAACGGTTTAAGAGATGAACAGACTAAAATGAAGAAACCTTGGAGAGAAAGATTTACGTTCTTCAGCTATAAAAGATTACAGTTTTGGATTGAATGGCAAGGATTGAAACATGAAGTAGCAGTAGTATACGTAAATCCTATCAATACATCAAAGACATGTCCATATTGTGGAGAAAAACTCAAAAAGACGAAAGTTAGGAGAATGCTGAAATGTGAAAAATGTAAAAGAATATATGATAGGGATAACGTAGCTGTTAGGAATCTAGTTAAAAAGTTTAAGATTGAGATGTCCCGTCTGAGGGGGACGGGGAATGGAGCTGAGGAGATGTGGCACTGAATCCGATGAGGCTTAAGTCCCCTTATGGGGACACCCCTAAATTCTTTAGATATGAAAGCCGTAATTCTCTCAGCCGGGCTCGGGAAGAGATTGGGTGGAAAAATAAAACCGCTTGTCAAAGTTGGAGGTAGGGAAATACTTTACAGAAATCTCAAGAATCTATCCAGATTCGGAATAGATGAATTTATAATAGTTGTGAATCAAAGGAATAGGTGGGCGATTGAGGATTTTTTGAAAAGACACAGATTTAAATATAAAATTGTCGAGAATAAAAATCCCGAGAGGGGAAACGGTTATTCCCTTTACCTCGCAAGGGATTTTGTCGACGGAAAATTCGTACTTGTAATGGGAGATCATATCTACAGCGAAGATTTCGTAAAAGAGGCAATCAAGGGTGAGGGTCTAATAGGTGACAGAATTGCCAGATACATTGACATCAAGGAGGCGACTAAGGTCATGGCAAGAAACGGAAGGGTTTGCAGAATAGGGAAGGATTTGGAGAAATGGGATTTCATAGATACCGGATTTTTCATTCTAGATCCGGATATATTCAAGCATGCCGAAAGTCTTGTGAAGGAAAAGTACGAGGTCAGTTTGTCGGAAATAGTCGAAAGGGCGGGAGTAAGGGTAACAGATGTATCGGGGTTTTTTTGGATAGATGTGGATACGAAGGATGATCTGAAAAGGGCGAATAAATTGATTGTGAGAATGAGTTTTAAAGGATACGGCGATGGATTTGTTTCAAGATACATAAACAGAAAGATATCCCTCAGGATTTCTGAAATGCTGGTAAACCGCATAACCCCCAATCAGGCAACAGTTATGAGTTTTCTCATCGGAATATCCTCTTCACTTTTAATCCCAATAAGCATACCAATTGCGGGAATAATTTACCAGATAAGTTCAATACTGGACGGAATAGACGGAGAAATAGCAAGGGCTTCCATGAGGATTACGAGGTTTGGCGGATGGCTAGACTCCGTCCTCGACAGATACGTTGACTTCCTGTTCCTGCTAATCCTTGCTGCATTCGGTGATCTGAATTTGATCGGATGGATATTTGCATGTCTTGCGATATTCGGATCATTTATGGTCAGCTATACAACTGAGAGGTACAGAGGGGCTTTCATGAGTGATTTCTATAGGGATTTCAGGTTTAACTTTCCGGGTAAGAGGGATGAGAGGATATTTTTGATAATGCTCTTCTGCCTGCTCGGACACGTTTTTGAATTATTCGTACTGCTCGCATTTTTGACTAATCTTAGGGTAATCCTGACGATATATACAGTTTCGAAGTATAAGAGAGGAGTGTAGATATGAACGTTGTTGATCTATTTGCAGGAGCCGGCGGTTTCAGCAGGGGATTTATGAACGCTGGATTCGAGGTAGTTATGGCTGTGGAAAACTTCAAACCGGTTGCTAACACTTACAGGAAGAACTTCCCTGAAGTCGATGTGATCGAGAGGGATGTAAAATGCGTGAGGGGGGATGAGATAAAGAGGATATGCGGCGACGTAGACATTCTCATAGGTTCTCCCCCTTGTGAGCCCTTTACGCCCGCAAACGTTAAAAGATATCCAAAACCGGAGGACAGGCTTTATCAGGACAAGATAGGGCGATTAACTCTACACTTCATAAGACTTGTGAAGGAGACTTCTCCTAAGGTATTTATAATGGAAAACGTTCCAGGTATACTCGATTTAAAAAATGCTTTAATTAAAGAATTTAGAAAAACCGGATACGAGATACACTTCAACATCCTGAGAGCCGAAGACTTCGAAAATCCGTCTATGAGAACGAGGGTTTTCATATCAAATGTAAAGATTTGTCCCGAGAGATCACGAAGGAGGGTTAAAGTAATAGATGCAATAGGAGATCTTCCCGAACCGAATTGCTGTATTCCGAACCATGAGGCTATGAGGATACCGAGGGACAAGCTCAGAAGGATAAGAAATCTTAGATGGGGTGAAAGTCTAATCAGGTTCGAGGGTGCCGGAGGTTATTATAGAAACTGGATAAGGCTTCATCCATACAGGCTTGCACCAACGGTTATGGGGAATTCGAGGTTTATACATCCTTTCAGGGATAGGCTTCTGACCGTAAGGGAGCACGCCAGGCTAATGGGTTTTCCCGACGACCACATATTCCTGGGCGGTAGAGAAGTCCAGTACGACATGGTAGGCGAGGCAGTTCCCGTTCCGCTTTCAACCGCAATTGCCAAATATATAAAAACTGTCCTCGAATAGGATTTATGCTCAGGAAACCCAGAAAAAGGGAACTAAAAGTCATAAGATCTGCTCTTGGAGCTTTCGGATCGATCGATTTTTTGGATGAGAACGAGGTCTTGATAAAGGAAGATAACAAGGACGTCTACGCTTTATCAAAGGATCTGGCAAGATTCCTTGAACTATTTAAAATAGACTTCGTTTCCGCCGGAATAAAGATAGGTGAGGCTGGAAGCAGGAGATTCAGATTTACAGTTGAAGGTGCCTATTATCTTGCAAGGAGGAATAAAAAGAGAGTTTACGTTAACGAGAGGGGTGAGATGCTTTTTCTATACGGAAGGGACATATTCAGGGGATCTATAGTTGATGTAACCGGAGATGTAAGGGAGAACGACGTAGTGTTCGTTTGCAACCGCAGGGGGGATATACTGGGAATTGGAAGAATCAGATTTGACGCCGACAGGATATGGGATCTCGATGATGACAGGATTGTCGTGGAAAATCTCGTGGACAGAGGAGAGTATCTCAGAAAGCAGAGGCTTTACAACGCATTTTAATCAGAAGTACTTCCTTATTGTAAATCTGAGTTCCGTTCTCGGATCTCTTAAAAGTTCGATCATTTCCCTGTCAAAATCCGATGCTGATTTATCCGATCTTATTGCCAGTGTTCTGTCGCAAGTGAAGCTGCTCTTTCTGACAACTATATCCCTTCTGTTTTTAAACGTAAGTTTATCTGATCCATAAGCCTTAACCCTCTCCTTTAATCCATACTGTGGTAGCTCCACCTCTATTATCACGGGTTTTCCAGATCTAAGCCACTCCTTTATCCTTTCATCAAGCTCGTAAACAGACTTGTTCGCCCTGACACCTATTATGCAATCTCCTCTCACGGTTAGATTCTCATCTCTCGTTATCTCAAACGTTGTCCTGTGCCTTGCGCTTACGTTTGGATGACCCCATGCTATCACGACCTCTTTCATTCAGACACCTCCTGTAGAACTCAATTGGATGACTCACACCGCACTCCCAGCTGCATAGGCCGTAGCTCCTCATTGTATCGCAGGAGGGACAGCTGTACTCCTGACCCTTTCCCCTCCTCCCTGCTATGTGTTCCACCTGGTACCTCGTCTTGTCCTCATCGAAATCGGGTGCAGTTCTAAAGACATCCACAACCCTATCTATGTCCAATCCTATGTTTAACAAAAAGCTTGCTATCGAAAATCTTGCCGAATGCGGAACGTTTAAGCCGTTTTTTAAATCCAAAAGGATTTTCTTCATGCATTTTGGATAGCATTCAGCATCTACCGGTAGATCGTAAATTTCACGTTTCATTTCGACGTCTATTCCAATATCAAGCTTTACTTCCATCTTCACATCCACTTTCTCTTCGAGCCTTTTCTTAAGGAATTCCTCGATGAGTCTGACGAAATCCTTCTTATTGAGGTATACGAAACCTCCCTTAAGCATCCTGTTCACGAGCTTCCAGTTGTCGGCTTTTATACCTACGGAACCCTTTATATAGTCAGTAACGAATACCCTGAAGAATTCAGATGAATTCTCCTTGACGTAATCTGCTCTGATGTCGAAGTCCGATGCCAGGAACTTTAAGAATTCGCAGTCCTCTTCTTCAAGCATCTTCCTGTACCTCCTGGCCTCTCTGATCGCATACTTCCTCCTGAGAACTTCATCCAGATTTGAAACTATGATCTTTGAAAATAGGTATACCAGAATGCTATGCTTCGCCTCTTTTTTGTACTGCTCGTACTCATCGCTCAGAAATCGGTAGTTGCAGTTCTCAAATCTTCCGTTGCATTCCTTTAGCTCGCATTCCGAACAAAGAAAGGATGTCCTGGGATATTCACATCTTATCCTTTTTCCGTCGAGTACAAGCTTTACATTTCTTAAAGCTATTTTCCTAGCCGATTTTACAAGCCCGTCATTGGAGTTCAGTATATCTTCCAAACTGTACTCACTTTCTATGAACTTCCCGGCTGTTCTTAAAAACGGATACTTGATAAAAAAAGGTAGTAGTGGCAGGAAGGGTCTTCTCATTCTGCCTCGATTCTCGGTGCCAGTATGTACTCAACCTTTAACTTACCGTCCGCGACGTCGAATGCAAGTCTGACGGGATAATCGTTTCCGAGGTATACCGTAAGTATGTCGCCAGCCGATGCTATCTTTACAAATTCTTTAAGGTATTCTACGCTGAACATGCTTTTAGCGCTCTCCTTATTGAATTCTATCAGCTCCATGTCACCCATGTGAAACGTTATCTTGTCTATGTCCCCCTCAGCCTCTATGTAAAACCCAGTTTCATCACTTCTGAACACGACGTGATCGCTAATCTTATCTGCAGCCTGTATGGCCTTCTTAAATTCTCCGGCATCTAGTACAACCTTTGCAGGTAAATCCAGCTCCGGTATCTTAGGTTCCTTTCTTATCGCGGACGGATCTATCAAAGCAAGGGAGTACTCAACACTTCCGAACTTGACCTTAAGTCTGCTTTCATCTTCGAGTTTCAGTTCTACAAGCTCCTTCTTCTTAACGGATTTTACTATATCATAAATCCTGTTCACATCAACTCCTATTATCTTCTCCTCATCTATCGTATAAACGTCAAAAGATTCTCTCGGAATATCCACTATGACCATGGCAACGTTTGCAGGATCTACCGCTCTTGAATGCATACCTTCCTCCTTGAAATGAAATCTAGCCTCACTAACCAAAGAGACTATGGCCTTTGTAGCCGTCTTTATAACCTCACCGCCAACTATTGCATCTATCATACGATCACCTTAAACTATTAGACTCATCTATTTATATATTTTCTAAATCCACCAAATCCATATGCCATTTGCTGCTTCAATTTTTCTACCCTTTATCTTCCCCTCTATAGCTAACCTCTGCAATCTTCTTAGAACAACCCTTCTATCCACGTTAACCTTTTCGGCTATCTCTGAAGTAACAAGCGGAACTTTTGAATCTTCAAGAACTTTGATCAACTTTTGTTCCAATCCCTTCATTAACATATTTTAGCATCATCTATAATTAAAGTTTTTCGATAACGTTATTGAAGCAGTTCTTAGTAAGGGTTTTAGCGACTGCCTATCAGAACTCCGAAGAGAATAGTCAAGAAGATTATCAGACTTATAACAGCATTTATGTTGAAAAATGCTATCTGAATTGATCTTCTATCGAATCTTCTGACTATTAAATGCTCGTATAAAAGAAGAAAGGCTATGACTGCGATTCCTGCCAGCGACTTAAAGCCGAAATAGGATATAAGGGATATCGAAAGGAGTATAAAGAAAATTGCGTGATTTATCCCCGATACCATCAGAGCCTTTTCTATGCCGAAACAAGCACCTATCGAATGCAATCCGTATTTCCTATCGAATTCGATGTCCTGAAGTGCGTATATGATGTCAAATCCGGAAACCCAGAACATAACGGATATGCTCAGAAGTGTTATGGAGATGTCGAAGTTCAGGGAGTTTTTCACGGCAATCCATCCTCCGAGGGGTGCCAGTGCGAGGTTTAGTCCGAGGAAGTAATGTGTAAGGCATGTGAACCTCTTGAGATATGGATAGACGTAAACAGTTATCGCCGGGATTGGAGAGAGCATGAAGGCGATCCAGTTTATCAGGTAGGCCGAAGTGAAGTAAACTGCCAGAGATATAGCCGTAAGGAGATATGCCTCTCTGAGGGTTATCAATCCTGCAGGAAGATGTCTATTAGCAGTTCTGGGATTTAATGCATCTATATGCCTGTCTATTATTCTGTTCAGGGACATTGCAGCCGATCTCAATCCAGTAAATGCAAGAAAGATAAGCAGAAATAATCTAAAACTGAATATATTTCCAGACGCAAGAAATGCACCTGAATAGGCAAATGGAAGGGCAAAAAGTGTGTGCTCTATTTTTATAAAATCAGCATATGCTTTTATTTTTTCAAATAAAACCCTCATACTCCAGCAGGACTTCCACTTCTTTTAAACTTTTAAGAACGTAATCCGCGAGATGAATGAAATCCCAAACCATACCAATGTTCCTTCTGGTTAATAGCAATGCGGTCTTTGTCCCTGCCCTTTTCCCGGCTATAAGGTCGAATTTAAAGTCACCTATTGTTATTCCCTCGGACGGTTTTGCCCCGGTTATCTTCAGGGCGAACTCTATCGGCTTAGGAGAGGGTTTTGGTTCCATATCATCCCTAGTTATTACGAAGTCCAGATCTAGATCGAATTTCTTAACGACTATTCTAACGCTCTCCCTGCAGTTCCTCGTGACAATACCCCTCTTCAATCCAATTTCTCCGAGTTTATCCAGAACTTCTCTTGCGTACGGCATCAGTTTCGATTTAAATGCCGATTCTATTTCGAATTTCTTTAAAATCCTCATCTTCTCATCCCTTTCCCTTTTATCCATTTTCAAAATCGATTCGAGTATGAATCTATCCCTTATGCCCAAAGCCTCTCTTATCCTCTTAAAATCCAGGTTGAAATCCACAAGCGTTCCGTCCAAATCGAATATAAACGTCTTAAGAGACATAGCTCCTGTCTTCTTCAAATCCAAACGTTATATCCTGAAGCATCTTCGAAGCAAGTCCCAGAAGCAATCTGTCGTCTCCTATAAGTTCTCTTATGAGCATGAGAGCTGTTGCCTCTCTCAGCTCATGACTCTTCAGCTCTTCGAGTAATCTTATAAGCCTCACAGATAATTTGTATATCTCTGCAAGCTTTGCCTCGTCTTCCTCGTCTATCTCCTCCTCTTCCTCCACTGGTAATAAGTCCTCAAATTCCTCCATCTCTAAGCAGATTGTTAGACACGATTTAAGACTTTTGGTATGTTAGGGGTTTTTGATAACGGGACTTAGGTCTCATCCGATTCTGGATCACGTCTCCTTGAGTTCATCCTCCGTCTCCTCAGACGGAACATCTTAACCTTAAACTTTTTAACGAGATTTCTAACGGTTACGTCTTCTCCATAATTTTCCTACATTTTTCACATTTTAGCACTCTCTTAACTTTTTTTCTTTGAGTTTTTCTCCACAATAAGGACTAGTCTTTGATGTATTACCGGGATCTACATAAACTACTGCTATTCCAAGCTTTAATCATTGCCACTCTATCCAAAACTGTAGGCCTTCTGTAAGCAAAGAGTGTGAATCTTTTCCTTCAAGGCTTCTTCATTCATTCTAGCTCGTTCATATTTTAATCCATTAAGATCTTCCAGAACTATTGTGTTCATCCAAGCCTTTTAGCAATTTTAACCATTCTTAATGATGTTTGCTTTGCAAAGTTATCATTAATTGAATTCTTTTCCACCATCATATTGCTTTTCTAATTCCTTCCACAAATCTCCACCATTTGTTGTATTTCTTCCGTGTTTTCTCCATGTGGTCCTTTTTTATGTGCATTATCTTCTTCATTGGAGTCTTTATACTTTTACTCCTTCAAAGTCACCTACTACAATCTCTTTAAAGTTTAAATCAACTGCAATACATTTTTCACTGATAACATGTGTTCTGACTCTTTTCTTTACCGTCATTAAGAATACTACTTTGTTTTCTTCTATTCAATATTACTTCTCCCTGATACCGGTCTAAGTATCTCACAAACAACTCTCCTAGGAATCCTTCTATTTCAATTACTACAAAACCTTAGGTTTTTATCGACACAAATATCCTTTATCTTTCACAAGTTTGTAGCATATCCGTCAATTCTAGCTCTATACGACTTAATAATACACATTCTATCTTTGTTTTCTGGATTATTGATTACCGACTTCGCTATAAATAACACTGACATGATAAAGTTATCTTTGGCGGTAAGATAAATTTGCATTTTACCAATTCGTAAAAGCCTGCGTGTATCAGTTTTATTTTCTGTTCCCATTTTATTCTCTTTTCTTCCTTTGAAAACTAGAGTATAAAATACCTTTCAGGATGCTTTAGAATTTCACTTATCACATACCCTAACGCATTTGTGTAACCCTAATTACGCTAATTTCATAATATAATATTTATTAATAACACTTATGGAGACGTGCCTGTATGTTGATCGAAAAGGTTTTAACTACAACATCATAAATTCCTATGGGCCACGGTAGCTCAGCGGGTAGAGCGTTGCCTTGGTAAGGCAAAGGTCCCGGGTTCAAATCCCGGCCGTGGCTTAATAAAAAATTTTTTATTTGATTCTAAATTCCAATTGAGGAGATTATAGAGTTTTCATCGAATTTTGAATAAACCTAGAAGGAGTGTGACCTCAGCTATGTCGGCTGAATTCATCAGTGGAATCAGAGGTGGTCAGATGAAAAGAGCTCTGATAGCCTTAGCGCTATTATCAATTGTTATTTGCTGCGTGCAGAAGGGTATTAGATATGAGGTATCCAAATGCAGTGCGCCGAGGTATGAGTTCAGAAATACCTTTATATACGACGGAAGGAATCTCACAGCCTATGTCTGGACTAACTGCTGCGGAACGGAGATAGAAGTTAAGGGAGATGGTGAAAACCTGACGATATACGAGATAAAAGTGGGAGAAATATGCAAATGCATGTGCGAAAGGGAGGTAAAGGTATTCAATATTCCGAAACCATCCAGAGT
Source organism: uncultured archaeon (assembly GCA_964471215.1). Classification (GTDB taxonomy): domain Archaea; phylum Halobacteriota; class Archaeoglobi; order Archaeoglobales; family Archaeoglobaceae; genus Archaeoglobus_B. The sequence continues at coordinate 32,319 of CAYYFC010000003.1, forward strand.
TTTGTTCGTTGACTGGTGTGGAAAGAGGTGGGTTCTCGATGAAATAATAGAAGAAAGAGGAGTTGTGAAGTACATACCGCTTGAAGGCGGGTTCTACGGAATAATAGGCTGTGGCGGTAGGTACATTCCCCTAAACCTTCCAGAAGAATTCAAAAAGGACGGGATGAAAGTTATATTCAAGGCAAGGCTGAAAGATGTCGTTACGATATACATGTGGGGAAAACCAGTAGAGATCATAGAGATTAAGAGATTGCACGAATGAATGGGCTTTACTGTGTTAAATTACGGACTGGGTTTTCTCAATTGGCGTTAGCCGTCTTTTACCCTCAAATTCCAGATTATGAGAAATCTTTGGAAATTCCGGAAGATTGCATGAAAGTTCGAGCAGCTAGATAAAAGATTACATGCATAACAGCCAAATTAGGAAGGTCTTAGGCAGTACACAAATAGAATTCTTACCCTCCCTCTCCTCAAACCAGCATATTTTGTGCTGAACTTTAAATCGAATTTAATTAGCCTTTTAATTTTGGAAATGAAAATCCTTGCATCGTTAACATCTTCAAAGTATATATCGATACCATTTCTTACTCTCTCAACCTCGAACTCGAATCTTTTCAGTATTTTAAAAATTAAATCAATGTGTTCTGGTTTAGGATCCCTTATCTGAACAACTGCCGGATGCTTCACAGATCTTAATGTATTCAATTGTTTATATACAACGTGGTTGCCGTATCGATGAGAACATTAAGGATCTGCCGTTCTGCTTGCAGCTTTATGACGTACTGAATAATCTACTAAAATTCGGTTAAATGAGATTGCAAGAACAATCCCTAATCATCCCGCAAAACCTTCAATGATTATCTGAAGCAATTTGCTTATCTGATATGGAACAGATTTAAATTGATGAATAATTCTGAACAACTCGAAAAATTTAATAATTTAAAGATTGTACTGCAACCAGAAGGTTTGAATTGCTCGAGCAATATCGGTGCGCTTGCGTTTGTAATAGGTTGCTGAAAAGTCGGGTTTATGCCCGTAATATATACGATAGGGCATTCAAACAGAACGATGGAGGAGTTCCTGGAAATTCTTCTCAAGTACGGCATAGAAGTCGTGGCGGATGTTAGAAGATTTCCCACTTCAAAGTTCGTGCACTTCAAGCAATCGGAATTGAAGAGGTATCTGAAAGAATCAGGAATAGAGTACATATGGTTCGAGGGTCTTGGTGGTTACAGAAAAAAGATCCTTAAAAGATCTCCAAACATAGCGATTAAAAGCGAGGGCTTCAGAAACTACGCAGATTACATGCTGACGGAAGATTTCAGAAGAGAGGTATTGAGGCTGGCAGATGTAGCGATCAGGAAGAGGACAGCGATAATGTGCTCAGAGAGGTTTTTCTGGAGGTGTCACAGGAGATTCCTGTCGGATTATTTAATTCTTCTGGGATTTGACGTAATACACATAATAAACGATAGAACGGTGAAACACAGAATGAGCAGGAACGCTAGGGTGGTTGGAGGGAACAGAATAATCTATGACATATTATAAAACATATAATAAAATTATGCTGGATCTTCAAATACATGAGTCGTTACGTATAACTAAAAAACTTTCAGCATAGTTAAGATATGGAACGAATATTCGCCCCGTGGAGGATAAGGTATATACTTGCACCAAAACCCAAGGGATGCATATTCTGCGAGTATCCGAAGCAGAAAAGGGACAGGGAAAACCTGATACTGTACAGGGGCAGAAGTTGCTTCATAATAATGAACAGAAATCCGTATAACCCGGGACACGTCATGATATGCCCGTACAGACACATACCGTCTACCGAGGACATGAATGAGGAAGAGATGCTTGAGAGCATGAAACTTATAAATCTATTCATAAAGGCTGCCAGAATTGCCATGAATCCTGACGGATTCAACATAGGTGTGAACATAGGTAGGGTTGCTGGTGCAGGGCTTGAACAGCATCTTCACATCCACATAGTTCCAAGATGGAACGGTGACACATCGTTTATGCCAATACTGGCCGATGTCCAGATAATCCCTGAAGCTCTTGAAGAGACTTACGATAAGTTGAAGAGAGTAATCGATGAGATCTTATCGTCCAGGTGAGGTGATTGGGATTGACTTTCAGCTAGAATTGTTCGAAAATTCATTATCGTTCCGCACATGAACCCGATTTTTCCCTTATCCTCCTCAGAACCATTTCGTGAAGCCTTTTAAGTATTTTCCTCCTGTCCTCCATCAACACGACATCCTCCTCTCCAACGAGGTATATGTTCAGGGAGAACGGACTAGGACTCGGTACCTCAACAACCTCGACCTTTATCTCGTCACCGATTCTACTCAGGTAATCCATAGCGTTCTCTATATCCATGAAATCCTCCACTATCTCCCTGTAAGTCTCCCTTATAACGGGAAAATTCGGGAAGTACCTCTTAAGGAGTTTCAATATGTTATCTGCGCTTATCTGCTGTTTCCAGACACTCTTCTCCCTTCCCAGATAGTTTCTAAGTATCATGAAGCTTCTAACAGCTACATGCCTGAACCTCCTCCTTAAAAGCTCTGTCTTATCGATCGATCTTATTAGATCCTCTCTGAAACCTTTCAGATTGAATAGAGATAATATCTCATCCCTTTTCAATCTCACTGGTAGCCTTAACATAAAACCGTTATCCGTTATGGATATCTTGACACTGCAGTTCTTAGCAGATCCTATTCTGTATGCAAAAACCCTGGAAATTGCATCGTTTGCCCTTCTGCCAACAAGCGTGTGGAAGACGTAACAGAATCCTAATCCATCTCTGAACTCCTCAACAACGAGTCTCTTATCCGTTGGTATTTTGCTGAAGAGCTTCTGCTCAAGGAAGTACTTGAATATTGCAAAAGCAGTCCTCTCATCAATCCCGAACTCCTCCATCAAGAATCCTATTATACCTGAAGATTCCTTCTCTTCTCTCAAAACCCTTTCGATCATTTCGTCCAGTATTCCCCTAAATCTCTGAATTCTAAGAGCCAGATCATAACTGAGAGGGAGTTGCTCGGAAAACCAGCTTGGAACAGTTGGCTTCTCACCCTCCACCTCCTCCACGATTATACTCATACCCCTAGAGTAAAGAAATCTGAAAGTCCTACCTGCTAGGACGAATACATCCCCCGTTATCAGCCTCTCGGCAAATTCCTCCTCAACCTTTCCTATGAACCTGCCGTCCTTTGTTATAACGTTTATCAAAACCTCATCTGGAATCGTTCCGACGTTCAGGTAATAAATCGGTCTTAAAAGCTTTGTTCTCTTTCCGAATTCCATCCTCTCCTCATCAAACCATATCTTTCCGTACACCTTTTCCTTTTCGAGCTTTGAGTACTTCCCCGAGAGATATCTCAGTACATCTATGAAATCCTCCCTTGTAAGATCCCTGTAGGGATATGCCCTTCTTATGAGATTCAACGCCTCATCAACCTTCCACTTCTTCTCTATCGCCATTCCAACTACATGCTGACAGAGAACATCCAGAGGCTTCTTCGGTATGTGTATTCTATCCAGTCTCCTTTCCATCGCCTCCTTTGCAAGAACAACGCATTCCACGAGATCGTCCTGATCTAGCACGACTATTCTTCCGACGCTTGTTTCGTGAAGTCTGTGACCGCTCCTACCTACCCTCTGAAGCGCCCTGTTTATGCTCTTCGGAGATCCGAGAAGTATTACGAGATCAATGTACCCTATATCAATCCCAAGTTCGAGTGACGTTGAGCTGTTCTTCGAAATAAAACCGTTTACCACGTAGTTCTGTGTTTCCGAATCTATTATGCCGTAAGCCTTTCCTATGTATATCCTTTCAATTCTCCTTACCCTGTCAAATAGTACATCGCCTTCTGCCAGCCTTAAAAGACCCCTTATTTCATCCGAGACATCGGACATGCCCTTTTTTCTTGCTTCTTTTAAATAAAATCTCAATAATTTTATCATTCCCTTTCTACAGATTCTTCCATTATTCACTTTCAGTCCCTTCGAACTCATCCCATCTATTCCAAGCTTAATTCTTATCTCGTTAAGCTTTTCAGTTACATCCGGTATGACATCTGAATTTGAACTAAGAGAGCGGGTCTTGCAGTTCAATTTCACAGTCTTCAAAAACTCCTTAACGTATTCATCCAGTACATGAACTACGTATTTACCAGATATTTCCTCGATCGATGAAACTATACCGAAGTACAGAAGGATATCTCTTATAACTTCCGCGTACTCCCTGCAAGATATCTGAAATCCCGTTAGAATCCTTTTCCCTTCATGTTTAAGGAATCCCATTTTTCTAAAGCATCCGATCAGGAAATTTGCCTTTAAGTCCAACGACAGGGAATACAGGAGCCTTAGGACTTTACGCTTATCACCTATCAAATCCCAAAATAACCTCAGAAAATCCCTTTCGTCATTTTCCATCAATTCATGTACCGAAAAATCGCTTTTCCAAACATCTTCCAGTACGCAACCCAGTTTATAGGCAACATGAGCTCTGAACTCGCCCAGTGAATATGACTCATTATTTATATAAATTCTTTCAATAAATTCTGATTTTATCTTCTCTCCAACAGCATCCAATAAAACCTTTAATTTTCTCCATTCCATCCTTCCTCTGCTGACAATTGCCTTCAGGATGTCTTGACTTTTTAACATTGGATGTTTCGATATCCTGTCAAAATTCCTCTTAACCTTCCTTATCAGCCTTTGAACAAACTTCCTCCTCAACTTCAGACAGATGCCATCTGCCATAAACTCTTCAATCCCCATTCTTACATTATCGCTTCTTATCCTTCTCAAAACACCAACGTAATCACCTTCTTTTAGCTCACAGGCTCTTATCCATTTAATTTTTCCTTTTTCAATCGTTAAAAATCTGTGATCATCGGTCACACCGATTCTGAAACCAAGATCGGTTTCTATGAGATATCCTCTCCCGTTGTAATCCACCGTTTGGGGTCTTTCAAATCTTACAAGCCTCGATCTGAAATCACTTATACCCAGGATTTTACTTCCCGAGATCTCCGATATTATCTCAAGTCCCCTGTCGGTTATAACCCTTGAATCAGGCAGTACGCAGACAACAGCCTTAAGTCTTCCAGCCTTTAAATCCTCCTCGACTTCCAGTCTTAGCTCCCTTGAAAGGGATGAGTGATGGGCCTTGATGGGATAATCCTTTAATATCTTTTTAAGATGATAGACAACCCTTTCAGTCGCACTCCTCGTATTTGTAAATATCAGAGCCGTTTTCGAAGATCTAACAAGCTCTGCAAGTAGATTATAGAGTCTAGAGCTTATCTCATCAGCTCTGATGTTAAAGAAATCGTCTATAGGAGATAAAACCCTTATATCCATGTTTTTTTCAAACGTAACATCGGCTACTATGCAATCCCTTTCCACACCGTCTCTATATCCGACCAAGAATCTTGCAACCTCGTCCAGAGGATGTATTGTTGCAGAAAGACCTATTCTAACCATTTTTCCATTTTGAATGTTTTCAAGTCTTTCTATTGAAAGTGAAAGATGAGATCCTCTCTTATTTTCCGCAACTGCGTGTATCTCATCGACTATGAGGTACTTAACATTCCTAAGATAATTCGAAAACCTCGGGCTTGAAAGGATTATTGCGAGCGTTTCGGGGGTTGTTATGAGTATATGCGGAGGTTTTCTCAGCTGTTTCTGCCTTTCATCCGCCCTTGTATCTCCAGTCCTCACAGCTATCCTTATCTCCTGGAGTTTTACCCCCTTCCTCTCAGCCAGTTTGTATATCTCGTTAAGGGGTTCCTCGAGATTCCTCCTTATATCGTTGTTGAGAGCCCTTAAAGGGGAGACGTAGACAGCATATACCCTGTCCTCGAGTTTTCCCTTTTCGGCTAGATCTATAAGCATGCTTATTACAGGTAAAAATCCTGCCAAAGTCTTTCCACTTCCAGTAGGAGATGTAATCAGAACGTTATTACCCTTTACGGCCTCCACTATCGAATACCTTTGAGGAGGAGTGAAAGTTCCGTACTTCTTCATGAACCATTCCCTGACGAGCGGATGCAGAACTTCGAATATTTCCTCGTCGCTGTAAGCCCTTCCCCTTCTAATCATCTCAATATACCTAATATCTTTCTGACTTTATTAACTTCTAACTGTCCAGGTGCAATTGATTTATCTAGGGAACAATATATAAACGGTGAACCAAGAAACAGAGAAAGTATTCTAGTATACGCGAATTCATCGCCCATTAGAAATGCTATTAGATTATCGTATTCGCACAGAAGTCTAACAATCTTTAACACATCTGTCTTATCCCTTCCCATTGTCGCTATCTTGAATATATCACCTCTTCTTGACTCAACAAGATCCTTTAGGAATTCATAGCAAGGAGTCTCCTTTAAATTATGATAGGATTCTATTACGCCACATTTCATAAGCTCAAAGTATTCATCTGGGACATCGCATTCCAGATCAACGTATTTGGCATAACTGGAGTACCTTGCAATGGCATCGAGCCTTCTGATCTCGTCTCCTTTAAACATTCCTCCCTCTCTCTCCCTTCTTACAGTTACGATTACAGGCTTTTTTATCCCTATAAGCTTTCTCTCGTCTGGAAATTTCGGGAATAAATCCAGTCTTAGCTCTATGAGATCAGAGACATCAAGCGCCCTGAATACTTCCGCAAAGTTGGAAACCGTAACGACTACCTTCACAGATTAAGATCTGCATGGAATTAAAAATATTTACCAAAACTGTTTTCTAACAGTGCGACTAATTGCATCATGCTTTATCAGTGCAAGAGATGCGGATACATTTACGATGAAAGAGAGGGTTGCCCGTGGTTCGGCATACCTCCCAAGCCTTTTAAAGAACTGAAGAAATTCAGATGTCCTATATGCGGTTGTTCCGATTTCGTCAAACTTTAAGCACTCTTATGCCGTCCTTAAAACCCAGAAGAACAGTATCCACAAGACTTCTGCAGAATATACCGTTTTCGATTATTCCGGGTATTTCCCTTAATTTAGATTCAAGGAATTCGGGATCCGCTATCGTGCCGAAATCGCAGTCTGCTATGAAGTTACCGTTATCAGATATTACCGGACCTACCTTACCGCTCCCCGTTCTAATCCTAATCTCCCCTTTCAATTCCTCAACCTTCCTCTTAACGAATCCGTAAGCAAATGGTATTACTTCGACCGGTACCGGCATGTTTAAATTTTTAACGAATTTACTGCTATCTGCAATTATTATCAGCCTCTTTGATGCTGATGCAACTATTTTTTCCCTTGTCAAAGCACCTCCGCCTCCCTTTATACAGTTTAGTTTTTCATCTATCTGATCGGCACCGTCTATGCACAGATCTAGTTCTGGATATTCAAATAGATCTACTACCCTCACACCTGCCTCAAGGGCTATCAGATGTGATTGATAGGATGAAGGAACTCCCAGGACTTCGATCTCTTCGGATCTAATCCTTTTTCCTAGCTCTTTTAAAAATATTTCGACAGTGCTTCCACTTCCTATTCCTATCAGCATACCGTCCCTAACGTACTTAACAGCCTCTCTAGCAACGTTTAATTTTTCAATCATAAAACCACCTCTTGATAAATTCAAAGTCCAGATCAGCCGTCAGATCTATTGTTATCGGCGTTATCGATATCTTACCGCTTCTGAGTGCATGTATGTCTGTTCCCTCCTCAGAATTCTCAACTTCCACGCCGTATATCCAGTAGTACTCCCTGCCCCTGGGATCGAACCTCCTCTTAACCCTAGTCCTGTAAAGCCTTCTGGCAAGCCTTGTTATAACGAACTCCTCGTCCTTTGCATTCGAAGGTACGTTTATGTTTAAGACGTCAACACCCTTAGGCATACCCTTTTTCAGAACTATTCTTGCGATCTTTTTCAGAACCCTTTTTGCCAGGCTGAAATCAAAAGGCTTGAAAAAGAACTCGAACTTTTCATAATCGGGTAACTGCATAGATATCGCTATAGCCGGACTTCCCTGAGTTGCACCCTCAAGAGCTGCGCATACAGTTCCTGAAGTTGTTACCGCTTCTGTAGAAAGGTTTTCTCCGAGATTTATTCCAGATACTATGAGATCTGGTATATCACGTATTATTTCGTGTATTCCAATTATAACTGCATCTGTAGGTGTACCGTCTATTGTGTATACCTCCATACCTTCCATGCTTACCCTTGAAAGTCTTATGGGAGTCATTATGGATATGCTTCTGCCAACACCGCTTTTCTGAACCATCGGAACAACAACGTAAACTTCGCCTAGGTCCTTGAGAGCCTCGTATCCTGCCTTGAGTCCAGCTGAATAAAGTCCGTCGTCGTTCGTCAGCAGTATCTTCTTCATGTTATTTCAATCTTTTTTAATTCCCTTTTGCTTTCAGATTCCTCAAGCTTCTTCAACCTTCTATCTATAAGGCTTCTTATGGCCAGCAGTATTTCCTTATATGCATTTATCATATGAGACCTGAATTCTTCGGGAACTAATTCATCTGGAGTCGGTATTTTAATCCTTATCTCTCTAGCCATTTCCACCACCTATAAGAACTCTTCATTGGACTATATATCTATTTTCATCAGTGGATATCTCAACTCCTCATCCCATTTCAGGTATGCCTTAACGACGCTATCTCCGACACTCACCTCGACCTCTGCATAGAGCATATCGGGTGTCAGCGATGTGTATTCGAATTTGGATATCTTCTCCCTCAGCCTATCCCTATCTATCCTAACCCTTACATCCGTTACGTAAGGCTGAAGTCTCACACAGCTTTCCATCGCCCTTTCCACAATATCCACGTTTTCGAATCCGACGGGGATGCCCATGAACTGATGGAACAGTGCTCCAAGCTTTATACCCGCCTCGAAGCACGCCCTTTCAATTCTCTTCATGATCAAATATTTATCTTCAGCTTTAAAAAACATGCAATGGGGCTTATAAGGTACAGTATAAGGAGTATCATCAAGGCTATAACCGCGAAATTGTGGAAGAAGCTTAGTATTATTACAATTCCGACAACTGATAAAATCTTCCTGTTCCTGACCTTTTTGTACTCTATATCGCTTATCATGAGTATCGATAGAGCCAGTACGAATAATTGTATAAACGGTACGTTGAGTATTATCAGGCATGATAAAAAAAGGGCGGATGCAGTTGTCGGCAGGCCAAGGAAGTCCTCTCTTTTGAGAACGTTAAACCTTGCAAGCCTGAGTATACTCGTTAAAAAAAACAGAATGCCAAACAAAGTGAGATCGAGTCTTATGAGTATCAGGGCAGGCAGGGCACCAAACGAAATGAGATCTGCCAAGGAATCGAGATCTCTTCCCATATCGCTCCTGCTTATCCTGTTAGCTATGAATCCGTCAATACCGTCCATTAGAGCCGAAAAGAAAACGAATTTAAATACAAAATAGCTAAAACCGTTGAGTATCAGATAACATATTCCGAAGAAACCCGAGATGGCGTTTAATATTGTGAAAATGTCTGCAAGGCTAAGTTCTCTGAATATCCTCATACTTCAAAGCAACTGTCTCTCCAGCTTTAACCTTTTCCCCTACCCTTCTGACGAAAAGATAACCTCTCGGTATTTCGAGTACAACCCTCGATCCGAACGTTATCATGCCTATTCTCTCCCCCTTCTTAACGAAATCACCTTCTTTAACGTAGCAAACTATTCTTCTTGCAATAAACCCTGCCATCTGGACAATCTTGAAAGTTCCATCCCTGTTCTCTATATATATCTCGTTTCTCTCAACGCCCTCCTTTCTAATGAACGCGGGAACTTTTAAGCCCCTTTTGTACACTATCCTCTTGACAACACCGTTAACGGGTGCCCTGTTGACATGGCAGTCGAATATCCTCATGAATATCTCCATCCTGTTTCCATCTATATAATCTATCTTTCCGTCAGCGGGCGAAACAACACCGCTCTGAATTACCCTCTCGGGATCCCTAAAGAACAGAAGGGTAAGTATTATCATAGGTATGAATATTAATAATAGATATTTAAATATGAAAGATATTGGGAGAATCAGGAGTTCCATCAGTATTATCTTAATCCCTCTTCCCTCTATCATATCCCAACACCCCCGATATCTCATCCTTTAGGTTGTATATTAGGTTTTCAAGCTCGGGCAATATCCTGAACACAGCTAGGGTTATGAGTATCAAAGCCGCCAATGCCAAGGTCTTTGATATAACATGATGCGCTATATAAAAACTATTTTGTCCAAACCAGGAAAATCCGTATGATACTATTACGAAGACGTTTCTGAATAGGTTGAGCACGTATATCGTTGGAACCGATATCAAAAAGGCCTTTAACTTCCTGTCAACTCCCGCCCTTATTCCGAGAGTTGCTCCAGCAAAAAGAGACATGCTCTCTATTCCCGTACAGGCTAGGATTATCTCAATTACCCTTCCGTTTAGAATTATGAGGTTTTTGCTTATCTTTTTGAGGGGATATCCCAGTGCATTACCTATAAGAACTGTGTTGTCGACAACTGTCTCTATTAACCTGTACTTCAGGAAATCGTTTAGAGAAAAGGGAAAGTAAAATAGTATTGCCAGAAGGGAAAATGAACTCGTCTGAACAAGGACATCTAACCTCCTGCACTTCAAAACCGTGAATCCTACGAGTACGAAGAATGCGGATGCGGCGGAAAAAACAGCTGTGTTGAAGTAATCCCTTATGGATAGGAAGTAAGGAATTCTCGATAGAAATTCGATTGATAGAAATAACCATGCCAAGAAACCCGTAAATCTCTTTCTCGATGCTATAAAAATCAGCATTAGGAATGCTGAGATCACTACGAACATAGACGTCTGACCGACATTCGATACTTAATAGTTTCTTCTCATGCTCTTATACTCGAGGATTATGTTTTCCAATCTTTCCAATTTCTTCTTCTTCATCTCCTCAACCTTACACCTGTAAACCCTTTCAAATTCCTCGATATCGACGAGCGCAAAGTACTCACCTTCCTTCAAATCCAGGTCGTCAGAAGATATGACCGGTATCTCCTTCTCCTCGAATACAGATCTTGCGAGATGTGACATCTCGTTTTTAACTATAACAGCTCTTATATCCTTGTCGCACAGGTATTCTGCTGTTATCTTTCCACCACCGCTCGAATCCCTTATCAGAACGACATCTCCCTTTCCAAGCCCTAGCATTTCATCCAGCTCATCTATTCCATCCCTTGTAAACTTTTTCAATACCTTTACGACCTTGTAACCTTCGAGCTCTAGCGATTTCATCTTCTTAAGAATTTCAATCCTCTTCTTTAGCTCATCTATAACCTCATTCTTTTTCCTCAATTCCTTCTTTAATTCCGTTATCTCCGACTTAAGAGCCCTTATATAGTTATCCCTTTTTATCCTTTCAGTCATCTCATTCGACAAAACCATTATCTTTGCTTTAAGCCTTTCTATCTCATCTTTAAGGTACTTTATTTCCTTCTTAAGCATTTTGTTTTCTTCTTCAAGTTCCTCAAGAATCCTGTCCTTCCTTACAGTCTCAATTCTCCTCTCGCTCTTTTTCGATGTTTCCTCCTCCTTTTTATCCCTGCTCTCGATAAGATCCTTTAAAGGAGTACCCCTTATAACTTCGGCCTTTATCAGATCGACATCAACACCAAACGGTATCCTCTTTTCAACATTTCTCATCTTGTTCCTGAAGGAATTGTAGGCCTCAATTGCCGAGGCTATTGCATCCCTCTCGTGATCGTTTATGAACTGAAATCCCACAGTTAAACTCCTCTTCTTTTCAACACTCATGTCTTCTTTAGGCATCCAAAGAACAGCCTGGAAAAGTGCCTTAAGTTTTAAGACGAACTCGGGAGGATTCGATCTATCCGTTGCAATAACGACAGGTTTTCCAAGAGATGTTATATACTCCACAACCTCGGAAATGTTCCAGTTCTTCTTGCTTTTAACTCCAAGTAGGTTTCCGTTTAAGTCCAGTACTGCCACAGCTGTAGTCGTTCCGGGATCCACTCCGACAATCGTGAAAGGCTTTTTGAGCGGTATGAACTCCACCCTCTCCTTCTCAACGGCCTCAACCCTCACCTGAACATCGCCGAATCTGAACGAATTTATAGGTATGAGGCTCTTTGGAGCGTTTACAATAAGAACTCCCTTAGATATTCCTCCATAAGCAATCTTCACATCTTCTGTGTATTCAAATCCGAGTTCTTCTATCTTCCTCTTTATATCGTTAAAAACATGTCTCACGGCGTTATGAACTCTTCTTCTGTACTTGTTCTGCCTCCATCCACCCCTTCCAAGGCTTCTGTTCCTTGAAACTGTTATTATAGTCTTGTCTATGAACACTGATACCTCCTCACCTATGCCCAGCCTTGCCAGATAAGCGCATGCCCTGGCCTCATCCATCGGATTCCTCGAATTTACGTTCAACCCGAACCTCTTTGATAGCGATGGAAGTGACTGCCTTCCAGCAACCTGTATTAGCTTTGTCCTGTAAGGTATGTTTTTCAAAAAGGATACAAGTTCTTCTCTGGATTCAAAGAGTTCGAAAACGTTATCGATTGAGATTATGGATGGCCTGTACTTCTTAATCATTCTAAAGAGTTTGGCCTTTGATATTCCGAACTTTTCAATCTCCCTTCCATCTTTAATTATGAAAACCGCGTACTTCGGACTGGTTTTCCCTTGACCCGAACCCTGTATTATATCTATACCAAATACACACTCCACTTTTAACTTCTTGTATATGCCTATTAAAATTTCTTTCGCTAGCAACCTCTCACGTACCTCAGGGTCGAATCAAAATCTCTCTCTATTCCGTAAGTCTTCTTGAAATAATCCAAAAGATTCTTCAGGTCCCTTTCAAGAAGTTCTTCCGCCATCTTCCTTTCATCTTCATCCATTTCATCCAAATCAACAGACTGGGGAAAATCTATAAACCATATACCTTCAGGGTTCACAAGGATGTTGAACTGACTTAGATCACCGTGAATTATCCCCAGAGAATACATCTCCCTAACATCTTCTAGTATCATATCGAGAACCTCTCCAGGGTTTTTAAGTCTAACCCTGTACATCTCCTTTGCATCCACAAGCTCCATAAGAACTGTATTTCCCTCCCATCCGTAGGGCTTGGGCACGCTTACCCTACCGTAAAGCTTCTTGAGTGCTCTGAATTCATTTCTCGCGCTTCTAACCATTAAAACTGTGAAGTGAAGGTTTCCGTAGTCCCTTTTTTCCCTTACCCTCTTGAAGCTCGAATATCCTACCTTATGAAATTTTAGAACACCTTCACCGATCTTCTCTGAATAGCAGTTGTATATTATGCTCTCCTTTCCCTCACCCATCCTCTTCCCGAGCATCGAGACTAAATCCCTTCTGACAAACCTCCAGAGGGAATAAAGTGATAGACCCTGAAACGTAAATGCACCGCCTAGATAATCCCTATATCTTATCTCTACAAGCCCCTCGTCTGAGAGAGACTTCAGTATATTTTCAAGTTTTATCTCGTCAACCCCCGAGCTCCTGGATATTATTTCAATTGGTACGTATTCGTAGTCCCACATATTTTTGAAAATACCTTCCATAGCTTTCCATTTTATCTTGCTGATTTTCCTGAACTTCTCCGCAAACACAATCGACATATATCTGAGGTTTTAAATATTTGCAAAAACTTTAAAATCGTCGGCGCAGTCAAAAATCCATGAAAGAAAGGTATTGGTACATTCCGTTCCTGATAGCAGCAATTCTGATAAGCGTATATATAAGGGTGATAAACCCCTGGAACAACGTATTCGTCTGGACGGTTAAGTTCGGGGGAAACGATCCATGGTATTACTACAGGCTTATAGAGAACTGCCTTCACAACTTCCCTAATAGGATATGGTTCGATCCCTTTACGAACTATCCATTCGGAACATATACTCATTTCGGTCCTTTTCTCGTATACTTCAGCGTTATACTCATAAAGATATTCGGTCTGAACGATCCTGAATCTATAAAGAGTCTCCTGGCGTTCATCCCTGTAATAGGTGGTACACTGATAATAATGTCCACGTATCTCTTCTCAAGCTCAGTGTTTAACAGAAAGGTCGGCGTAATATCTGCCCTGCTTATATCCATGATACCCGGGCAGTTTCTGCACAGAAGCGTACTCGGATTCAACGATCACCATATATGGGAAGTTTTTTGGCTAGTAACAACTCTGGGATTATACGTTTACACGGTAAAAATATGGGAAAGAGAGGAAAATCCCGTAAAGTCAAGAAATGCTATATTTTATTCGATTCTAACCGGAATTTCCTACGGATTTCTCTTGTATACATGGGCTCCGAGCTTTATATTTGCACCGTTCATCGTATCGTTCATATTCATAGCCATGCTATTTAAAAAATTCCTGAAGATAGGTGATATCAACAACCTGATATACGTAACAGTTATCATGCTCTCAGTCTCATCAATCCTTTACGTACCCTTCATAAAAACACCTTATTTCGGAACGAACTACTACTCTCCTCTTCAGCTCCTTGTTTTACTAGGATGCATAGGACTGCTTGCAGTTTTCTGGACTATAAACCTTTTAAAGGAGAGGACGTTCTTTAAGGGAAGAGAGGAACATCTTTTTCCGGCAACCCTAATAGCTGTCGTAATTGTATCGGTGGGAGTTCTTGCCATACTAGCACCCCAGATTTACTATAGCTTATACAGCGTAATAGGTGTGATAAGACCAAAAGGAGGGGCTCTAACGATAGCAGAGGTTCAGCCATTCTTTACGATGTACGGTGAATTTTCCCTAGCCCCTGCATGGATACACTTCTCCATGACATTCATATTCGGATTCTTCGGATTCATATATCTGATATACAAGATTTACAGAGAAAGAGATGTTAACCATGTACTAGTATTCCTTTGGTCATTAACTATGTTCATAGCGCTCTGCGGACAGAACAGATTTGCCTACTACTTCGCCCCAGTCTGCGCGGTTTTATCCGCACTTATTACAGATAGAATACTTGAATATCTGAAGTTTTACGATTTCATATCCAATCTGAAGTCGAAGAAGGTCAAGATAAGCTGGTCTAAGATTATTCTGTCAATTCTTATAATCGTAATCCTCTTCTATCCGACTATAAGCATGGCTAACGAGCAGAGCAAGGTTGCAGGTGGAATAGGAAAGGAGTGGTACGATGCTCTTGTATGGTTAAGGGAAAACACAGCAGATGGATTTTACGATGAGTACTACTACGAACTTTACGAGCCATCAAAAAATGTGAGCGAACCTTATCACTATCCGGCAAAAACTTACGGTGTCATGAGCTGGTGGGATTACGGTCATTGGATAGAAGCGATAGGACACAGGATGCCTAATGCAAATCCGTTCCAGCAGGGGATAGGGGCAAAGTACAGCAGAATTCCTGGTGCTTCCTGGTTCTTTACAGCTTACAATGAAAGCGAGGCTGAATACATAGCGGAGAGCTTGAACGTGAAGTACGTGATAAGCGACGTGGAAATGCTAACGGGGAAGTTCTTTGCTATAGCCGTATGGGCTGAAGGTAGTCTGGAGAAGGCTAGCTCGATATACTACTCAGGACCCTGGTACATATACTCGACACCAAGTGGGATAGGAATAGCTCCCACGATATACGATATTCCCATGAACGCCAAGATAATAGGAACAATAAGTATTCCCAGCGAGAACTACTTCAGAACAATGGAGGCAAAGCTTCATCTCCTCGATACCTGCGGCCTGTCACATTACAGAATGGTCTATGAAAGCACTGCAGTTCAGCCTAACAGCTGGATGGGATTTCAGGAGTTGATATACAGAAAGGTATTCAACGACTACTACGCCGATAGGTTTGGTATGCCAAAGGTTAACGTAACGACGAGCGGGTATGTGAAGATATTCGAGCATGTTAAAGGTGCGAGGATATATGGAAGGGCTAGTTCAAGTCATGTAGTTGTAGAGACTGAGGTTAAGACAAATCAGAACAGGGTATTTTTGTACAGGAAGGTTGTTGAGGTCGTAAACGGAAGCTACGAGGTAGTAGTTCCATACGCTCAAAATACGAGATTTCCTGTAAAACCGATAACAGATTACTTTATAAGGGCTGGAAACGTTACTAAGACTTTCTCGTTGGGCGATGAAGATGTTGAAAAGGGTAGATCTATAAAAATAGATCTCATTTAGTCAATCCCATGCAGAACTTCTCAAACTTCTCGTGCTCAAGCAGATCTATCGCCTTTCCCTCGAACACAACCCTTCCACCTATCAGCATGTAAGCCCTGTCGCTTATCTCCAGAGCCTTTCTGACGTTCTGCTCAACAAGTAGAATCGTAAGACCGAGCCTATCTCTGAGCTCGAGGATCTTATTGAATATCATCTCAGCAAATTTTGGTGACAGCTGGGCTGTTGGTTCGTCGAGCATGAGAACGTTGGATTTCCTTACCAAGGCTGTCGCAATTGCCAGGAATTGCCTTTCCCCACCGCTCAATGTTCCAGCTTTTCTCTTTAAGAACTCCTTAAGCTCAGGGAATATGTCCAGTGCAAGATCTATTCTGTCCTTCAATTCACCTTTTTCAAGTATATATCCGGCTATTTTCAGATTTTCCTCAACTGTTAAATTCACAAATACGTTTTCTATCTGCGGAAGATAAGCTATTCCGAGTCTCGTTTTCTCATGGGGAGGAATGCCCGTTATATCTCTTCCGTTCAGAAGAACCCTTCCAGAATAGATCGTAGCAAGACCGAATATAGCCTTTAACAGCGTAGACTTCCCGCTACCATTCGGTCCGACAACAGCTGTAATCCTCTTCTCCTTTACATCCGCGTTCACATCAAAGAGTATGTGAAGTTCCTTATATCCAGCATTCAGCTCCTCAGCCTTCAGCACCCAGATACACCTCCACAACTTCTGGATTGCTCAATATCTCCTCCTCAACACCTTCAGCTATAACCCTACCGTTCGCCATAACGTATATGTAATCTACGTATTGAAGGACTATGTCAAGCCTGTGCTCGATTATCAGCAGTGTTATACCCCTTTCCTTCAACTCAAGGAGTTTTTCCAATATGCTGTGTGCCAGTGCAGGTGCTATTCCTGCCACTGGTTCGTCCATTATCATGAGCTTGGGATTCGTCATCAATGCCCTTCCTATTTCAACAAGTTTAAGTTGTCCACCACTCAATTTATAAGCTTCTCTGTTCCAGAGATCATCTATGTTCAGGAATTCGAGTATTTCAAATGCCCTCTCAACAAGTTCTTCTTCCTGTTTCAGCCATTTAAATCCTAAACAATCCTTGATACTTTCTCCAATATTCCTCTCAGCTATTAAAAGATTTTCAAGAACTGTCAGCTTTTTTAGAGGTTGAGGAATCTGGAAGGTTCTAACTATTCCAAGTTCGTATATCTTATTCGGTGGCTTATTCGTTATATCCATATCTTCAAAGAAAACCCTTCCTTCATCGGCCTTGTAAAAACCGGATATAACGTTTATAAGAGTTGTCTTACCGCTTCCGTTAGGACCAATTATAAGAGTGAGGGTCTTCTTATCGATCGATATATTAACCCTATCCAGAGCCCTTAAGCCGTCAAAAAATTTGGAAAGATTTTGAGTCTTAAGGATCTTCATGGTCTTCTTCTAAGCAGGTAAGCTATAGCAATTAATCCTGCTATAGCGAATATTGCCTCGAATCCTGGCGTTGGAGTCGGAGTTGGTGCAGGCGTCGTCGGTGGAGGCGTTGTCGGTGGAGGAGTAGGTGTCGGAGTTGGAGTTGGGACTGTTGGCTTGTGTATCCATTCTATTGTCTTAGTTTCAAACTTCCAGAGTCCAGCCTTCTCCCACTTACATTCTTCAGTAACGTAGTATATCGAGTAATCACCGCTTGCTCTGTCGTTCCACTCGTTCAGTATTATGTAACCTGTTACAGGCTCGACTCCGTATACTCCTTTGCTGTAGTTTTCTGTAACAACCGGTATCTTTTCAGCCATAGCATCTGGGTCATAAGTACCCAATTCGTTCATCACTTCAACATAAGACAACGCTATGACCCAAGCAGCGTCGTAAGCATTCATAGCATACTGATACGGTTCCTCTCCAAGCCCTTTCTCCTTGTACTTCTTCTTCAGATCTTCGTACACCTTACCCTTTGCTTCGAACAATGTGCTGTACAAACCAACTTTCTTAGCCTTGTCGCAAACCTCCAGCACCTTTCCGCTCAAAGCAGTTCCGTCACATCCAATCCATAACACGTTGAAGAGTACTGAATCCTCCTTAGTCTGTGCTAATATGCTTGCAACCTCTTCATAGCTGAAAGCAACAATTGCAACCTCAGATGGGCTGTAAGTCTTGAGCAAATCGCTCACAGCAGATTCCATAGCAGCTATGTAAGAAGAGAAGTCTGCCGGTGGTGGATCTGGATATTCGACATAAGTCTTTATTTCTATTCCTGCAGCTTCAAGCTTTGGCTTTATCGTCTCATACAATCCCCTTCCCCACGCATTTCCTATATACGTAATCACTACTGCCTTTATTCCCAGATCCTTGAGCTCTCCTGCAATAGCGTCTGTCTGTAAGTCATCCGTACCTACAAATCTGAATATGTACTTCTTCTCTTCAGGCTTTGTTACACCGATTAGGCTTGGCAATGCTGTTGAAGATGGAGATATTATTATTATCTTGTTAGCTGTAACGAAGTCCTTTACGTTCTTTACCTCACCGCTACCCATTGGACCAATAATTAAGTTTATACCTTTACCGTATAGGGTTTGAACTTTATCTAGAGCAATCTTGGGATCAACTCTTGTATCTTCTACATATAGTTCTACTTCATAAGGTAATCCCTTCTCTTCAAAGTACTTGTTTATATCTTCCTTAGCTATCTCCAGCGTGTTCTTTATATCCATTCCATATGTCGTCAGTGGCCCCGATAGATCTACTAAAACTCCTATCGATATCTCCTGCTTTTCTTCGGCCAAAGCAACCGGCATTGCCAGTACTGCAATCAAACAGAGTAATAACAACCTTTTCCATACCATGTCATAACATACCATTAATATTTTAAAACTTTTTTGAAAATTATTTAAGGTATATCGAATGACCGTTATTGAGGAAATCGGATGTTCTGAAGAAGAACTCCGTCCTGAGGATTTTTCTCCCATCATATCAGAATTTGTCCATAAGATCTATGAGCAGATTGTTCTGTACGCTTAAATCTTAACTTTACATTTTTTGAACGCTACATTAACGGTATTTGCATTGGCATTCGAATTAAGACAAAATCTCCAGTTATCTTATATCTCAATGATAAAGTCGATCTAAGCTTCGCCTTAAACATTAGATTACAGTTGCAATTAGTTTAATTTAAATTTAAAATTTTTATTTAATTTAATACTCTCTAAATTTTTATATGATTAAATACTTCACTTTGTAATCTACTGTTCAGTGCAGGGAGGAGTCAAAGCTCCATTTAATCGTGCATACGTGTATCGATTAAATGGAGTAGGTAAGATTTAAGGAAGTAATAAAGCAAATTTAACGCAAAACATAATTTGAAGGAAAATGGCTTTGGCTTAACATGATTTCTTCAGAAATTTCCGGGATATTTTTGATTGGACATATATACGGTCACGACTTTGCCTGAAAACGGGAATGGTTATGAATTCCATTTTAAGGTTTTCGCATCGACATCACGTGATGGTCGATTGAGTAAAATTAATTTTAGATACCTTATACTGTTCGGCATGGGTGTTGTCGAGGGTGCGATAATATATGCGAATCTACTTGTTCTTCTTGCTATGGGTCTTACACTGACTTATATAACAACAGCCGTTCCAAACTTTGCCCAGGGATCTTTTGCCGTTTTTGGATCTTACATTGCCCTGACATTCTTTAGACTCTTTGGTCTGCATCCCTACGAATCACTACCCATAACCTTCGTTCTTGGAGGTTTGCTTGGTGTATCATGTTATGTATTTGTCCTGAGACCTCTCATAAGAAAGGAGGCAACAGTTGTTACACTCATGATAGCAACTCTGGCTCTGGATCTCATACTTTTGGGCATGATGGGTGCATATTCAGGCTATCTTACGAGCATAACACACAAACCTTCGGCAAAGTTCATATTCACACATCTCGATTTCTCAATATTCAGCACTTCCGCTATTCTCGTAGTATCTAGTCTTGTAATAGTCCTTACCCTTGCAGGACTCTTCATTCTCCTTTACAAAACGAAGTTCGGTATAGCCCTAAGGGCATCTATGGAGAATCCCGAACTCGCGGAGATAATGGGTGTAAACGTCGAGTACACAAGGCTCTTCTCATGGTTTTTATCAGGTGCCCTTTCGGGAATGGCAGGATGCCTTCTACCTTTTAAACAGGAAATAGTTCCTGCAACGGGTGCTATAATAATAGTTTCGATATTCGCCGCAAGCATAGTCGGAGGTCTTAGCAGCATATACGGTGCTCTGCTGGGAGGATACATAGTTGGAATTTCTGAATCTCTCATAACATATGAACTCTCGATATTCTTCGGAACGGGCATACTCGTATACAGCAGGGTCATATCCCTTGCAATACTCATAGTCACGCTTCTACTGGCACCTAAGGGCCTTGTGAGCGTTAACTGGAGAAGGGTTGCCACGGTTATCACTGCCAGAATGAAGGGTCTGATTTAGCAAAAACATTTAAAAATATAATAAGTATATTACTACTACTAGTACGCGGACCCGTAGCCTAGCATGGATAGGGCGTGGGCCTCCTAAGC
>CAYYFC010000004.1:0-51460 GCA_964471215.1 uncultured archaeon
GCGGGTTCGATAACGGCATCCACCTCGCTATGTTCATTGACTTCACCGCCGTTATTTCATCACCGATAAATTTAAATAATGTGACATCACTTAAATATTTCGGTCATGACAAGGTTGGTATTTAAATCGAGGGTTGTGAAGGGGGGAGATAGATTCGTCATAACGATTCCGAAGAGGTTGAACGAGAAAGCTTCCAAGCTATACATGAAAGAGGTGATAGTAATTGTCGAAGAGCTTGATTAGAAGTGGTAGAAAAGTTGCTACACATGTTACGATCAACGTCCCGATCAAAGGATCTCCAGAAGACACTGCTAAGCTTATGAGATTGATGTACAGATTCAGAGATTGCGTTAGAAAAGCTTTACCTTTGATAAAGAGCGGAATTGAACCATCAAAAGGTAAAACGCTTCTAAGAGATTTTATAAACAATACGTGGTACGCTTATTCGGCTTGTTGCATGGCTAAACTGATTTTAGAGGGTTTGGAAGCTACGGAGGGGGAATATGCAAACGTAAGAAAGCCGTTCTTTGTTAGCAGTGGAGATAAATCTCACTTGGGGAACAGAAATATTAGGTTGCTCAGTGTAGACCACTCATAAAGATGAGAATTACAGATATTTAAGAAACTATGGAAACTTTTAAATACTTTCGATACTTATTTATTAATGTGGAGAAGTTATACAGGGTATCAGAAGTTGCAAAGATGCTAAATGTGTCTGACGTAGCTGTTAGGAAGTGGATTAAGACGGGAAAGTTAAGGGCTAAAAGGGTAGGAAAACTCTGGATGATTCCGGAGAGTGAGCTTAAATTGTTCTTAGGAGAAAGGCCAAAAGAAATTAGGGCTGTTATTTATGCAAGAGTTAGCTCTCATAAGCAGAGGAAAGACAGTAATCTCGAAAGACAAGTTGAGAGATTAAGAAATTACTGTAGTGCCAAGGGATATAAAATTGTAGATGTGATAACAGATGTTGCAAGTGGTTTGAAAGAAAATAGAAGTGGTTTGATAAAACTTTTTGACATGGTTGAAAATAGAAGAGTAGATGTGGTAGTAGTGGAGTTTAAAGATAGGTTAACGAGGTTCGGTTTCGATTACTTACAAAGATATTTTGACTCTCACAATGTAAGGATAGAAGTAGTTGAAGAAACAGAGAAAAACTACTTCGAGGAGCTTATGGAAGACTTCATCTCAATAATCATCAGTTTTGCAGCAAGAATATACGGTAAAAAATCGCAAAAGTTTAGGAAGGTTAAAGATTTCGTTAAAGAGGTGTTAACTGATGCAGAAAACTCTCAAAGTTAAGCTAATACCTCTAACAAAAACAGACTTTAGAAAGTTACTTGAGCTTAAAGAGAGTTATACAGATCTTTTAAAAGATGCTTTAAAAATAGTTATAGAAAACGATGTTAGGACTAGGAAGCAAGCACATGAAGCGTGCTATGAGGTGTTGAGACGAAAGTATCCTAAATTGCATAATAAGTTTACCCAAGAAGCGTACAAGAGAGCTTTGGCTATGTATAAAAGTTACTTGAAGTTGAAAAAGAGGTACGAAAGAAGATTATTAAAGTTTGAGCCATCTTTGCCTGAAATTAGTGAAAGCAATGTCGTTGACCTACACATTGACACCTTTAAGCTTGTTCGAATAAATGGAACGCTACTGTTAATAATCTCAAAAAGCAGAGGTGAATACATTAGGTTTATAGTCTTGGAATATGCATACTTAACAAAACATCTTGAAAAAGATTGGAAGCTTCAGAATTCGAGAATTGTGGTTAATGACGAAATTTATCTTCACTTAACGGTAAATAAATCCATTACTCCAAAAACTTACGAAAATAAATTAGTGGTTGACATAAACGAGGATACTGTTGATTGTCTGTTAGTAACTAAGGAGTTAGCAATATTCTTTAGAGTGAGGCATGATATCAGAAAAATTAGAGTGAACTACAGAAGGATAAGAAAGAGCATACAGGGAAAAGTTAAAGATGAGAAAACGAAAGATAAATTGTTAGCTAAGTACGGTGAAAGAGAAAGAAAACGAGTTGAAGATAGAATTAAGAAGATATCTTCGTTGCTAACTGAACTATGCTTGAAATTTAATGCTGATTTGGTTGTAGAAGACCTAAAATATCTAAAGAACGCAAAAACGAAGAGTAAACAACTCAACTACAGATTGCAAACGTTACCTTACCGTAAGCTCCTTTCAAACTTAGAATATAAAGCTACTGAGAAGGAAATTAGTGTTATTAAGGTTAATCCAAATAACACTTCCGTAACATGCCCAATTTGTGGTTACAAAAACAAGAAGAATCGCTTGAACGTTTTATCTTTCAAGTGTGAAAAGTGTGGATTTGAATTTGACGCTCAGTTCGTAGCTTGCTTAAATTTACTCTCCCGTGCTGATGACAGCCGTTTGGCTATCAGGCACGGGAGATTGCTAATCCGTAAGGCGGGCTTAGTGGTGCCCGCCGATGTAGCTCCCGATGAAGTGCTGATTCATGAGGCGCTGAGGGGGAAGCCCGTGCTCGTAGTTTCTAAAATATCTGTAGTATAAAGCACGGGCAACCACGAGTTGGAAGTGTTATATCCTTTTGAAGACAGAGGCAAATTCTTGCACTTCTCAATTAGGTTTCCAGAGAAGTTTATACCATTAGTCGAAGAATTAATCGAACGAGCAAAGCAAGGCAAGGTTAGTTATGGCGTAATAATATCACTTAAAAGCGATCTCGTTGCACATATCAATGTTCCATTAGACCTATGGCTTAAGCACAGAAGAAGGAGGAGCAAACCGTTTGGAAATAATGTAGCCTCAATAGATATTAATTCTGATAGGATGAATCTCGTCGTAATTACGTGGAATCGAGAACCTATTTATCGCAAGACTTTCTGGTATCCGGAAGTAAACTCGCCCAGGTATCGAAAGATAAGGCCGATTACATGAGATTTCAAGCAGTCAACGAGGCTATTAATTCGGCTTACTATTATTGAGCTTCGGTAATTGTTTTGGAAGATTTGTTCGGGATAAAGAATAGGAAGTTTACAAATTCAACTAAGGTCAATAGGAAAATTAGTAGATTCCCCAAACGGAAGTTGTTAACGCATGCAATATTGGAGTCCTTGGAGTGGAGTATTGAGCCTCATCTAGTTAATCCAGCATATAGTAGCTCTAAGGGAAAAGAATTAGCTAAGAAGTATGGACTCGACATTCACTCTGGGGCAGCTCTGGCTTTAGCTCTTAGATTCCTGAAATATGGTAGAGTTTGTCAAGATTTGTAAAGTTTATGGAAACTGTTCACAACCTCCTCCCCGCATTGAACAGTAGTTCCGAAAGTTGGCAATTAGGTTGACCTAAATGGGGTTGAGGATTTTTATTTAGTTTTGAAATACTCCTTGAATTTTTATCTGGTTGCCAAATATTCCACTTTCGGAACTACTGTGAATGGCGAGTGTTCCCCACAGGGGAACTTCCCACTCAACTACCTCACGGTAGCTTCACGGGTCGGTTTGAGTCATCGGGTTAGGTCAGAGCAACCCTCTACAACATTTTCAATATAATAAAGTTTTATGACACGAACATACCTCCTATCCCCTAATTCATCTCCGCCCTGAAGGGCAAAGATTCATTAGCGACGGTTGGTGATATTTGCATCTGAATAAAATTTATAGCAATAAATTTCAATATAATCATAAATATTTTAGTAGTATATGTTCTTCATTAACAACGGGCAGAAATAACCGTAGTCCATATACACGGGACATATCAGCTCCTCATGTAATGGACAGAAGTACACCGCTCTTTCGGCATTTATAGGACATGCAGATATAGCCTTTTCAGGACATATCCTTGCGCACACACCACATCCTACGCACAGGTTCTCATCTATTTTCGGCATTCCGTTTTTATCTATGTATATTGCCGGACATATGAATTCTTCAACGCATTTCATGCATTTGTTGCACTTACTCGTTATTCTGAATGATCTGAGTTTTATACCCTTTTTTCTTGCCTCTCTAATCCTTAAAATTGAACACTCCCTCCTAGCTATTATAACGGAAACGCTATCATTCCTCAACGCCCTCTTAAGCACCTCCTCAAACTTTTCGACATCGTACGGATCCACGACTTTTACAAATTCAACACCGATACCTCTAACCACATCTTCTATCTTTACGCGCTTTCCCTCCTCACCGCAACCCTTCACACCCGTTCCGGGATGGGGCTGATGACCGGTCATGCCCGTTGTCATGTTATCTAATATTATCAAAACAAATCTGGCCTGATTATAAACGGCGTTTATCAACGCAGGAATACCTGCATGCAGAAAAGTTGAATCTCCTATCGTAGCTATCACAGGCTCTTTTACGACCCAGCTCAGTCCGTTAGAAACACCGATACTAGCACCCATGCATATGCAGATGTCCACGGCCTCAAATGGTTTGCTCACACCCAACGTATAGCAACCTATATCACTTGGCAGGCAGGCTTTCCCCATCTCCTTAACGACCTTTCTTATGACGTAAAAAGTGGCTGAGTGCGGGCATCCGGGACAGAAAACTGGAGGTCTTTTGGGTGCAAGTGCCTCCAATTCCTTTGATATACTCTCTATTCTCTCATAGTCTATGCTTGTGCCAATCTCAAGTATCCTTGCAATCGCCCTTTCGACTATCGAAACGCTGTATTCATAATTCATCGGCAGATATCCGTTCATCTTTCCGAAAACATTCTTTTTAATCGTTCTGACAAACACCTCAACGATTGGATCCACTTCCTCAACTACGAGGACGGATTCAACACTTTCTGCAAACTTTTCGATGAGCCTGATTGGCAGGGGATAAACGGATGATAGCTTAAGTATAGGTAAATCGAGATTTAACATCCTAACGGCTTCCTTAGCATAGGAATAGCTCAGACCACATGCGATTATTCCAAGCCTTCTGTCATCACCATCCTCAACCCTGTTTCCGTTCCAGTCGTTCAGGTATTTCTCAAGCTTCTTTAACTTCTTCTCAAGCTCTAGCTTAAGAATTCTTGCATGCGCAGGTAGGACTACATCTGTTTCGGGTCTCCTCACCCATTCTACCCTCTCAAGTCTTTTTTCAGGAATCCTTCCAAGCCTGACTAAGCCCCTTGAATGACTAAGTCTCGTATATGTCCTCAGCATTACGGGGAGACTGAATCTCTCAGAGATATCAAAGCATTCCTTGGTTAAATCTTTAAGCTCCTGAACGTTTGATGCCTCAAAAACTGGAATTCTAGCTGCCAATCCATACCATCTGTTATCCTGCTCGTTTTGACTGCTGTGCATGAAGGGGTCGTCCGCGGAAACAAGTACGAATCCGCCTCTGGCCCCTATGTACGTAAAGCTGAAGAGGGCATCACTCGCAACGTTTACGCCTACGTGCTTCATTGCACACATGCCCCTCTTACCTGCCAGAGAAGCTCCCAGTGCAACTTCAAATGCCACCTTTTCGTTTGTCGAGTACTCCATGTGCATAAATCCTTTCAGAACTTTGCAGACCTTCGAAAGTGTATCGCCTATTTCGGATGAAGGTGTTCCAGGATAGCATGCGAAAACGTCTATTCCCGCCTCTAATGCTCCTCTCGCTATCGCCTCATTTCCAAGCAGGAATACCTTTTCCCCCTCTTTGCCGAGCAGTTGCATGATTAGAATTTACATGAGTCTTAAAAACGATACGCTTAATTACAGGCTTGGTTATTCAAGCTTTATGAATGTAAAGGGGATACTGAAAGACATACTATCAACGATTCTGATAGTATTGATAATAGTTGGAATAGGAATTGCCATAACAGGTACTTGGCCTTTTATGGTTGCCGTTCAATCCGGAAGCATGGAACCGAATCTTCATAAGGGAGATGTCGTCTTTTTAATAAGTTCCGATAGAGTAAGAATAATAACATGGGCGGAGGGGAAGGAGATAGGATACAAGAGCTTCGGAGATTACGGAGATGTAATAGTATATTATCCGAATGGTGACAGGACGAAAACACCGATAATACATAGAGCAATCGCGTATATAAGAGCTGGCGATAGAATTCCAATTCTTCATAACGGATCGCTCTTACCTTCAAAGTTCATAGCAAAGAGCGATGGATATATAACTCAGGGCGATCACAATTCGATTCCGGATCAGCTCGCACCTAACTGGAGGATTGAACCCGTTAAAAAAGAATGGATAATCGGTGTTGCAAAGTTCAGAATTCCATATGTCGGATGGATAAGAATACTCATTTAATCGAGCAGACCCTTTGTACTCGGTACATCTTCCCTATAAATTATCCTTGAAGCTTTATTAAAGGCGATTGCAAATGACTTAAAGCAAGATTCTATTTTATGGTGCATATTTCTGCCTTTTACGGATATATATGCGTTTATCCCGGCATTTTTGCATAACGTATCGAAGAAATGCACGTAATCATCGTAAATTTCCCCTTCGAAATTTAAATAACCCCTTCCGCTTAAATCCAGTGAGCAGATCGATACAGCATCATCCATCGGAACTATAGCATAACCGAATCTCGCAATTCCCTTTTTATCACCCAATGCCCTCCTTATAGCCAAACCGAGTGATATCGCCGTATCTTCAATTACATGATGTTCGAAATCACCTCTAGCCTTTACTCTAAGCATTATCCTTGAATGCCTAGCAAACGTTTCAAGCATGTGCTTGAAAAATCCTGCCACTTCTATCTCATATCCTTCCGAATCAAGATCGACCTCAACTGTTATATCAACCTCTTCAGTTCTTCTCCTAACGATTGCCTTTCTCAGCACAATCATGCTTTCATCCTCTGATCTTTTTTATTACCTTAGGGGATTATTCGTCAAAATATTTAAAGATATTACAAATGTAAAGATCTCAGATTTCTAAACATCAGATTGAGATTTCAATTCCATTTACTGCAAACTAAACTTTGTAATCTAAATTATTCCTCTAAATCGATCACATCCTCAAGTCTCAATACATTCATATATAGGGCAGATCCTATCACAACACCTGCTGCACCTATCCTCTTTATATTCATAACATCACGTCTCGAAGTTATCCCACCTGCGACATATACGGGGAGATCCACGCTTCTTACGATCCTCTCTATCCTCTCCAGTTCTACACCAGACACGAGACCCTCAACATCTATATTCGTGTAAAGTATCGACACATCACAATCCTCGTATATCCTTGCTATTTCAACCGGGGTAAATTCCGTAATACTTTTCCATCCCTCTATAGCAACTCTGTTCCTTCTGGAATCGACTGCAATCATAATCCTATTTGGATACATCTCCGCGAGTTTCTTAACAGACCTCACATCCCTTATGGCGAGAGTTCCAAGTATTACTCTATCAATTCCGTTTTTTATTAGTCTTCTAGCAATTCTAATATCTCTTATCCCTCCACCTACCTGCATCTCCACTTTAAATCTCTTTTTAATGTCCATTATTACATCCTCATGCCTAAGTCTTCCCCTGAATGCACCGTCGAGATCGATTAAATGCAAGGCTCTTGCTCCTCTTTTAATCCAGTTATCCGCAACATCAATCGGATTATCAAGCATAACAGTTACTTCATCTTCTCTTCCCCTTCTCAATCTCACGACCTTTCCTCCCTTCAGATCTATCGCGGGGAGTATCCTGAACATGGATTCACTTGTATTTCAAAATATATCTATGTTTTTTTTCATCCCACTTCGCATTTTTTACAAGCTCATCAAATTTGCAGTCGTCCATTACTAGGTATCCCAATTCGCTGCAGACATCGTAAAAATCTTTGATCCTTATGTTAAGCCAGTCAAATTCCGAAAAAATAGATTTCTTAACTATTCTAAACGGTTTTCCGTTCACATCCACTCTGACTGTTCTCTTGGGCAACTCCTTTCTAAGCCTCCACTTCGCGACAAGCGGTGACTGTACATCTTTCACAGCCTTCTCGACATCCATACCGTCCATGACAACCTTTAAGACTATCTCAGCAATTGTGTTTATCCTGTCTGGAACGCCTACAGTATCACCCCTCAGCAGTATCCTCATAGACCTAAATCTTATACCCTCTCTTTCAAGCGCATCACCTATTCTCGACGTCCATCCTTTCTTTTCTCCACTTTTATCTACTATACCTCCAATTATAAAGCACTCAGCCCTCTCACCCCTGAAAACTTCATCTCCGCTCGGATCCAGTAATATAACATCTCTAATATTTTTGTTCTTTATAAATTCAGCTGTAGAGCTGTAGTATTCACCAAGACCGCAGTTTAGATGTGTAATGATTAATCTTTCATCCCACATGTACTTCCTCACAACACCAAGAGTCTGTTCTATCTGTAGCAGTATTTTCCTCTTTTCCTTTTCCGTGTGATCATCGAAAAAACTGCAGTCCACAACTATGTATGGGAAGTACTCGCATTCGACCTCCTTCAGCATTTCATCTCTCGTTAGAAGCACATCACATTCACGGCATCTACCGACAAATGCATCGGCGTAATCCACAGGATTTCCATTTAAATCATATGCTCTGCCCCTAAATCCCCTGCAAACTTTCGCCCTGTTAAGAATTACATATACCGCCATCATCTGCAGGACATCATCACTCTCAATAATCCTATTTATATTTGTGGATACGGATTTTATTCCTCTACTTTTTAGTATCCTCACGAACACATCTTTCAGTTTCACGTATGATATCCTGCAACGTGTAATATTTTCCTATCGTTTTTATGATCAGTCCGATAAGTAGAATTAACAGGATTACTATTAAAACTGTATAGCCCCTGAAGTACTGCGACAGATAACTCGATATAAGGGCTATGACCATCGAACTCAAGAAGGATGCGAATATTATCGTTAAAAAAAGCTTTAAACTGTCAAGACCCAGCAGCTTTCCTATTATGCTCGCTGTTGTACTACCTGTTCCCTGAAAAGGTATGAATACGAATATGAATAAACCGACATAAGTATTTCTCTGAAGGTTGTATTTAACTATGAAATCTTTTGCCTTTTCCTCTATTTTTTTCAAAAGAGAACCGATTTTAGGTACTATACTTAATAGATCGAAGTTCCATATTATAAACATCGCGGATATTGCATCCGTATACGTTATGAGGAAAACAGGTATGAGTACAGCTTTGATGTCACCGACGTAACCCTTTAAAAACGATGTCATCAGCGGTATCACGCTCTCCTTTCCCGCCGGGGGAATGAAATATGCGAGGAGAAATCCCCCTATGATCCTGTAGTATCTGTCGAACATGAATATCATTATTAAAAGTATCAGGTATAGAATAGGAGGTAATGTTAGATACAATATCCTTCTTCTCGTCTTCACAAGCCTAGTTCTCAGGGTAAACTTATATGTATTTCTGAAGGGATCGTGACAGTTTCAATTTATGTAAAACGTCAGACAATGACAAAAAAACTCTTAAATGATTTATTACTGCTCTTTCATTGTTAATTACCGATACATTTGGCTAAAAAAGGGATAAAATCATGAAGAAACCGTTAAAGGATGGAGAAATTCCGTATTGGGAAAGTGAAAGAGAAAAAAGGATGGCTTTGTAAAATACTACATTTCTTCAGCATTTTTGAACAGGTAAAACCTCTCGCCCTTATAATTGACAAGTCTTCCCCCAACACAGTACTCGTTGCCAAAAGGTCTTATTATACAGTCGGCATGAACACTTCTTGCGATTGATATTATATAATTATGTAGCTCGGGCGGCGGTCTTATCGAATATATCAGACTGCTTCCCTCATAAATGCTCAAATTTGGATTTATTATATCATCTCTAAAGAATTTGACATGTCTGACTGGTATTTCTTTCACATCAACTGCAATAACATCCAAACCTCTTTTAATAAGCTCAATAGCCACATCCCAATAATAACCTATACCAATTTCAATAATTTTACCTTTATAATTTTTTGCTATGTATTCGGCTATCTGCAACACAAGTATTTAATCTTCCAAGTTATAAATCATATTGTGCTGAGTGTGGTGATCAGGGACTACGATATAAGAGATTTTAAGGATATAATAGAAATAGATTCAGAAGCTTTCTCACCCCGAAATCCGGTTTACGATGCTTATATATACACTACGTTTGGAAGCGATTTACTCGTTGCAGACGTAGGTGGAAAAGTTGTTGGTTACATAGCAATAATGAGCCTGAGCCGTGAAGAGGCGAAGATAATATCGTTTGCCGTAAGGAAAAAGTTCAGAAGAAAGGGCATAGGAAAGAGGCTTTTAAAAGCTGCAATAGAGAGATGTAGAGAAAGAGGAAAGAAGAAGATTTTACTAGAGGTAAGGGTTTCGAACTTCATTGCTCAAAATCTTTATAAAAAAATGGGGTTTAAGATCATAGACATCATACCGAACTATTATACCGATGGTGAGGATGCATATCTTATGGCACTAGATATCAGCGAACAATAGAATTTAGAAGCTCTCTTATCTTCGGATTTCTTATCAACTCATCTGGCTGCTTTTCTTTGAATATCTCAGATATACCTCTGCACAATATTAAAATAGCCCTTTTATGTTCCTCCTTGCTCTTATGTATATGAACTGGTTGAATTCCGAGCCTGTCATAAAGCTCGAAATGCCCGTTTGCGATGCCAGCACTTTCAAAAAACCTCTTTACGTTGAACAATGCTAAATGTAGAAGAACTATTTCTTCTTTGTGCATAGTCATCATGACATTGTGCTTAAAGGAGTTAAAAAGATTATTGTTAGGTAAATATAATTACATATGTTGTCATACATGCTAATTTGTATCATTATCTTTCATTACAATTGATTCCAAAATTCTTATATACTTTTTGCTATAAAGGCATTATAGCCAGGGTGGCAGAGGGGCCATGCGGGGGACTGCAGATCCCCTGACCCCGGTTCGAATCCGGGCCCTGGCTCTATTTTCCATATTTAAAGCTGAATTACGATTTCTCTACATCTTCCGTTTACCGATGGAATGAGACTCTACAGTTTCTATTCTGTCCTGATTGTCTCAATCAAAGAGATTTTTCACATTAAATCATACTACAAGCCGTATCAAACCTCAACGATTGTTATTCAAGCTTTAAGATATTCTCATCTGGGATTAATCCCGGGTTCCTACCTTCGAATACCTTTTAACAATTTTGCAAAAAGAGCAAATATCGGAATTCGATATTTCGCCACATATCTTGCAGTGCTTAAGCTTCCATTCCTCATACTTCACATATTTAGCAAGTTTAACAAGATTTCTGATAAAATTCTGTTTAAATCCTGGTTTCTTATATTCTATATCGTATATTATTTCTTTCCATATGTCTTTGGGTGCATAAGGACAGTTTTCCGTAACAAATGGTATGTTTAACGAAAGAAGGAGTAGTGCGTTTTCTTTTTCTGTTTTTGTAAAAACAGGCTTGGATTTCGTCACAAACTTGTCGAATCCCTCAATTCTAGGTCTCAGCTTCTGTACGAATTCCATATTCCCACTTAAAACGTTTTTTATGAAAAAGAGAATTATGTCTTCTGCCGTATGACCTGTTGAGACAACATCGAATCCATTTATTCTTGCAAACCTGTTCATGATATATCTCTTAGCAGTTCCGCAAACCGAGCACACCTTTTTAAACTCCACATCCTCTATGCGGAATCCGTAATCTTCAAGTTTGACGACATTTAAATTCAGATCAAACGTGCTCGCAAACTCCTCAACAATTCTTTTCGAGTTCTTGGAGTAATTTCCTATCCCGAGATCTATGTAGAGGACTTCGATATCGTAATCGAGTTTTTTAAGAGCGTAAGCCATTGCAAGACTGTCCTTACCACCAGAAACACAGGCAAGTATTCTCTCAGATCTTTTCAGGATCTCATATCTCTTTATATCCCTCTTCAAGGAATCCATGTAAAATTTGACGTAGCAATTATCGCATAGGGCGAGTCTATAATTTCTTAAATATGTTATTGCCTTTTTCTTACATCTCTTGCACTTCATCTCATTACCTATAGAAAGGTTTAATAAAAGTCTGTCGTTTTTAGAATTGTGCTACCACCAAAGGAGAGTTTTTCAGAATGGTATCACGAACTCATCCAGCAGGCTGAGATAATGGATATAAGATACCCCGTCAAGGGTCTTTACATATGGCTTCCGTTCGGATTTAAACTCAGACAGCTTGTTTACTCAAAGCTGAGGGAACTTCTGGATAAGGATCATCAGGAAGTTTACTTCCCGACACTCATTCCTGAAAGCGAGCTGAGAAAAGAAAGCAGGCATATAAGGGGATTTGAGGATGAGGTTTACTGGGTCACGCATGGAGGACTGGAGCCGCTTGACGTAAAACTAGCTTTAAGGCCGACAAGCGAGACAGCGATATATCCCATATTTAAGCTCTGGATAAGAAGTCATGCCGATCTTCCCTTAAAGATATATCAGATAGTGAACATATTCAGATACGAAACAAAGCATACAAGACCTCTTATAAGGCTCAGGGAGGTTACATCGTTTAAAGAAGCTCATACTGCTCATAGAAGCTATGAAGAAGCAGAAGAACAGGTTAAAGAGGCTATAAAGATCTATAAAGATTTCTACGATTTCTTGGCAATTCCCTACATGATATTCAGAAGACCAGAATGGGATAAGTTCCCAGGAGCTGATTACACCATCGCATTCGACACAATTATGCCGGATGGAAGAACTCTGCAGATAGGAACGGTTCACAACTTAGCGGACAACTTCTCAAGAACTTTTGATATAAAATATGAAACCCCTGACGGCGATCATAGATATGTCCATCAGACATGTTACGGTATTTCAGAGAGATGCATAGCATCCCTCATAAGCATACACGGTGATGATCTGGGTCTGGTCTTACCTTTCGAGGTTGCACCGATTCAGATAGTCATAATACCCATACTTT
This sequence comes from uncultured archaeon, assembly GCA_964471215.1. GTDB lineage: Archaea > Halobacteriota > Archaeoglobi > Archaeoglobales > Archaeoglobaceae > Archaeoglobus_B. The sequence goes on from CAYYFC010000004.1 coordinate 12,912, forward strand.
ACAAGGGAAAGGAATCAGATGTTATGAAGCTTTCAAGAGAGGTTTTTGAGAGGACGAAAGATTTCAACTTTAGGGTTTTTCTTGATGACAGCGACGAGAGACCTGGAGCAAAGTATTATAAGTGGGAGTTGAAGGGTGTTCCGATGAGAATTGAAATAGGACCAAAGGAGGTCGAAGAAAGAACTATTGTCGTTTCTTTTAGAGATGAAAAGAAGAAGTTTAAGATTAAGCTTGAAGATCTTACAAAGGGAAGGATAGAGGAATGGGCAAGAGATTTGAAGGAGAGGTTAAAGAGAAGAGCGATCGAAAATGCAAAATCAAAGATAAGGATATGCAAAAATATCGAAGAGGTAAATGAATGGCTTGAGAACAGAGGTGTCAGCCTGATTTATCTATGCGAGGACTGTGGAAGGGAAATAGAGGAAGAGGTATCAGGGGATATATTGGGAAGGTTTGAGGAGATCCCAGAATGGTTAGATATTGAATCTGAAGGGGATTGTATAATCTGTGGAAAAAAAGGATATTTGAGCGCTGTTGCAAAAACTTATTAAGCTGCTTCCCTCTTAGCCCTCTTAACCTTAAGCTTCTTCAACCTTATTATATTTTCCCTGTCCATCTCCTCTAGCTTAAAAGATATGAATCTTGCTGTATCCTCCATTGTAGGTATTATCCTATACTCCAAAGCGTTAACTCTCCTCTTAGTCTTATCTATTTCCTCTATAAGCCTTCTAAGCGTTGTCTCTACTTCTGCAACCTCGAGTATTGAATCTACCAGTTCCTCATACGCCTCAACCGCCTCATCTATTCTCGCAGTCGTTCCTATAACACCGTACTCTCTCTCTATAACCTTCTTCCTAACCCTTTCCCTTTTTATGACGGGGACGACGACACCCATTATGTTCTTCTTCTTCATGACAAATTTAGGCTCGGACTTACGCGATAGAGCTACTGATCTGACTGAAACAACTCCATCAACTGCCATTGCAAGCGCGAGCTTTTGCTGGGCTCTTTCAAGTTTCTCTGCCATACCTCCGATAACCCTTTTAGCCTCCTCGAGCAGCTCTCTGAATTCGGTAATCAGGCTGTCTCTTTTCATTTTAAGTAGTTCGTAACCTCTCTTAGCCATTTTTATCTTCCTTCTGAGCTTAATCAGTTCCATTCTTGTTGGCTGAACCTTTAAAACAGACGCCATATATACCACCAAAAAATGTTGATAAAAGTGATTTTGTTATCTCTTAGTAAGTTCGGCCTCCTTTTCTTCTCTCTTCTCCTCCTCCTTAGCTTCTACCTTCTTCTTTCTGTACTTCGGATGATACTTCTCTATGAAGTGCTTCTCGATCTTGACAAGCTCTCTTTCTGGAAGCATTGCAAGTAGCTCCCATCCAAGATCCAGCGTATATTCGATATCCCTGTCTTCATATCTTCCCTGGTTGAGCCATCTTCTCTCGAATTCATCAGCAAACTTCAGGAACTTCCTGTCTCTTTCTGAAAGGGCCTCTTCTCCAACTATTGCTACAAGACCTCTCAGATCAACTCCTTCAGCATATGCAGCATACATCTGATCATTCCACTGTTTATGATCGTCTCTTGTCATTCCAGGGCCAATTCCTTCTTTCATTAGCCTGCTCAGAGATGGTAGAACATCGATCGGTGGATATATACCCTTCATGTGCAGTTCTCTGCTTAAGACAAGCTGCCCTTCGGTTATATAACCTGTCAGATCAGGAATCGGATGTGTTATATCATCTGCTGGCATCGTGAGGATCGGGAACTGCGTTATGCTTCCCTTCTTTCCTCTAATTCTTCCTGCTCTCTCGTATATCGTTGCCAGATCTGTGTACATGTAACCTGGATACCCTCTTCTTCCAGGAACCTCTTCTCTTGCAGCACTGATCTCTCTCAAAGCCTCACAGTAGTTTGTCATATCCGTTAGAATTGCCAGGACGTGATAATCGTATTCAAACGCCAAGTACTCGGCAGCAGTCAAGGCCATTCTCGGTGTTATCAACCTTTCAATTGCCGGGTCGCTTGCGAGGTTCAGGAAAACTACAGCTCTCTCCAAGGCACCTGTTCTTTCGAAGTCCTTCATGAAGTAGTTTGCCTCCTCAAACGTTATCCCCATTGCTGCGAACACAACTGCAAACTCCTCTTCCTTACCCAGCACCTTAGCCTGCCTTGCAACCTGTAAGGCTATATCGTTATGAGGAAGACCTGAACAGCTGAATATCGGTAGTTTCTGACCTCTTACCAGTGTGTTCATTCCGTCTATGGCCGATATTCCTGTCTGTATGAATTCTCTTGGATATGCCCTCGCCGATGGGTTAATAGCCGAACCAACGATTGGCCTTCTCTCTTCTGGAACTATTCTGGGACCCCCATCTATTGGTTCCCCTCTTCCGTTGAATATCCTTCCAACCATGTCTGGTGAACAGTCCAGTCTTACGATGTCTCCTGTAAACCTTACGGAGCATCCTCTGTCCAGACCTCTTGTACCCTCAAACGCCTGAACAACTACCATGTCCTTTGATGTATCCAATACCTGCCCCTTTCTTGTCGTACCATCTGGTAGCGTTATTAGGACAAGTTCTCCATAACTAACAGGCTCCGTCTTTTCAACAAAAATTAGGGGACCAGCGATATCTCTTATGGTCTTATACTCCTTCATACCACCCTCTACCATCTACATCAACCTCCCAACAGGTTCTTTCTAATCTTCTCCAATGCAGCCTGCAATCTTGGTTTGTAATCCTCAAAGTACTTGGATTTCATGAACTCATCCTTTCCTTCAACGTTTTCTATTTCATCCACAGTTCTTCCCATTTCCAAAGCCTTGTAGAATATGTCATTTAACTCCTTAACAGCCTTCATCATGTCATACATCTTTTCTAGTGAGCAGTAAGTGTCCACTTCATGATAAGCGTACTGCAGCAATATGAAGTCCCTTATGTACCTTGCGACCTCAAGCAGTACTCTCTGAGCATCTGGCAGTGCATCCTTTCCAACAAGCATGACTATCTCCTGTAAGTTTGCCTCCTCCTGTAGAACCTCCATCATCCATCTTCTCAACTCGGGCCAGTCGGGATACTTCTGCTTGAACCACTCTTCAAGTCTTCCTGCGTACAGGCTGTAGCTCGTTAACCAGTTTATAGCCGGGAAGTGCCTCCTTGCTGCAAGCTTTGTATCCAATGCCCAGAACACCTTTACTATCCTCAGAGTGTTCTGCGTAACTGGTTCACTGAAGTCTCCTCCTGGCGGAGAAACAGCTCCAACTACACTGACACTTCCTATGTGCCCCGATAGGGTCCTGACTCTTCCAGCTCTCTCATAGAACTCTGCAAGTCTTGAGGCCAAGTATGCAGGATAACCTTCCTCACCTGGCATCTCTTCAAGTCTTCCAGACATCTCTCTCATTGCCTCCGCCCATCTCGATGTCGAATCTGCCTGAAGAGCAACATCGTATCCCATATCTCTTATGTATTCGGCCATCGTGATACCTGTATAAACAGATGCTTCTCTTGCAGCTACCGGCATGTTTGATGTGTTCGCAACAAGGATTGCCCTCTGCATCAGGGGTTTTCCTGTTCTGGGATCTATTAATTCTGGGAATTCCTCAAGTATTTCTGTCATCTCGTTTCCTCTCTCACCACATCCTATATAGACTATTACCTGTGAATCTGCCCACTTGGCAAGCTGGTGCTGCATGACTGTTTTACCTGTTCCGAAACCACCTGGAATTGCAGCAGTTCCACCCTTCGCAAGCGGGAACAGTATATCGAATATCCTCTGTCCTGTCAATAGCGGTACCTCTGGTGGTAACTTTTCAACGTAAGGTCTCGGAATTCTGACAGGCCATTTATGATAGAGCTTCAATTCTGTTCCGTCATCAAGAACTGCAATCGTATCCTCAACAGTGAAGCTACCCTCATATATCTCCGTTATCGTTCTCTCAGGTATGTTGGGTGGAACGAGTATTCTGTGTTCAAATACCTCAGTCTCCTGGACAGTTCCTATTATCTGACCACCTTTTACTTTGTCTCCCTTCTTTACAGTTGGCCTGAACTCCCACTTCTTCTTTCTATCAAGTGCCGGGGCCTCAAGCCCTCTTGCTATAAAGTCTCCGCTCATATCCCTCAGAACAGGTAGAGGCCTCTGGACTCCGTCGTATATTGAGGTTATAAGACCTGGGCCCAGTTCAACGCTTAGTGGCATTCCTGTGTTTATTACCTTTTCACCCGGTCTTACACCGGATGTGTCCTCGTAAACCTGTATCAGCACTTTTTCTCCTGCCAGTCCAACTACTTCACCCATCAATCCCTCTTCTCCTACCTTACAAACGTCATACATTCTGGCCTTCATTCCTTCGGCCACCACTAAAGGCCCTGAGATTCTATATATTTCTCCAACCGAACCAGCTCTTTTTACCTCCATAAGTCAACACCCAAAGCTTTTCTAATTCTCTCCCTAATCTCCTCAACCGCACCAACACCTCCAACGGCAACAAAGGTTGGTTCAACCCTCTCATCAATCTCCCTTCTCAAAGCAAGGGGGAGTTTTTTAAGATCGTCATATCTTATGACCACAACACCTATATCGTTTCTGTTAAGGACATCTCTGACTGCGTTTATGAGCTCCTCGTCGTTTTTCGCATCGTATATATCCCTTATGCCAACTAATCTAAATCCTATATTAAAGTCCGGATCACCTATCACAGCTATTTTCATACTATCACCAACTGCTCCTCTATTTCTTCATTTGGTATGTTCTGCCACTTCCCCCATCCCAACGTTCTGAGGTTATCCACTTCGATTTTCTTTAACGTCATATATTGCAGTACTGGTAATATAGATAACGGATAGTTACTGGCCCTCCTTGCTATTGCTTCTACCCACACCTTATCGAATTTTATTTCTATTCTCGATAATTCTCTTCCTATGCTTTCTATTCCTTTAAAGAACCAATAACCCTCCAGCGATTTTGTTAATTCGTCCCATGGCATTGCTGCAAGTTTTCCTGCCTCATCCACGCTCAATTCGTATCCACCCGGTATTATCCTTTTTATTATCTCATCAGCCGGTATATCCTCTCTTTTCAGTCTTAATATCGTCTTTATGTTCTTTATATCTATTTCCATCCTTATGAAATCTACGAATAGCTTTAAAGCCAGTTCGCTTGGTCTTTCTCTTAGTATTCTAAGATAGTATATCTTATAAAGTTCATCCTCTATTTCGCTTAGGGGTGCGCTACCGATTTTCGAAAGCGCATCGTAATAGGGTGTACCCTCAAATGTCTTTACGATTTCATCCAGCTCCTTGACCATTAAAGACTTATAAAAGTCAATATCATACTCACCAACTGGTACTAAGGCCTCTTCGACTTCCTCGGTCGGTACATTTGCTATCTTACCCCTGACAACGTTTATAAGGTTCCAGACATCCCATCTTCTTAAGTACTCAGCTATGAACTCTCTTGCAAGTCCAAATGAGACATCCAAAATCTTCTTATAAGTCCTGCCGAGGTTGAGTGTTAGAGCGTAATCCAAGAGCCTTGGACCGGAATATCTATAGGCAAGCTCATCAATCTCCTTTTTATACTCCGTCTCTTCGAGATATCTTATTATCTCATCAAAATCCATATTTAGAAGTTTTCTGAACTCTTCGGACGGTATGAGCTTTCTCTTCATAACCTTCACCCTAGCAACGATATATGCCCATGTAGCCTGTCCACCAGTTATCATATACTGTCACCCGAACAATATCTTGGATACCTCACTCAACTTTTCTTCATATAATCTGTTTAAAAGTTCATCGAATGTTAAATTCATCCTTACTTCTCCGTCAGAGCTCTCGACAACTATCCCACCAAGACATTCTATATTTCCTCCGTATCTGACATCGAGCTTCAACTCCTGAATTATCGACTTGACGAGATCCTCATCCCTTCTGCTTGAATATATGATCATTCCTGGCTTTACACTGCTTTTTATCAGCGCTGTCATCATCCTTCTCCTCGTTTCAACATCTATATCCTGGATTCTCCTCTTTAAAGACTCGAATACCGCATCAAGTATTTCCTTTTGCTTTCCGAGCATAAGTCTTTTCATTTCAAGCTTAACGCTTGAGATCTCCTGCCTTCTTATCCTCTCAGCTTCCTTCTCGGCTTCTTCTCTCGCTTTTCTTAATATATCCTGAGCTCGTTCCTTGGCCTCAGCCACTATTTTCTCTGCCTCCTCTTCAGCCTTTTTCCTGATTTTTTGTACCTGCTTCTCTCCCTTTTTATATATCTCATCAATAACGCTTTCCAGTGGCATAGACTTCACCTAGCCATAAGCGAACATCAATATGAACGAGATAACAAGTCCGAATATAACAATCGTCTCTGGGATAACTGTAAACAGTAGTCCTAAACCAAGAAATCCTCTGTCCTCTGCTATCGCTCCTACAGCAGCAGCTCCAATACCACTCTCACCAGCTCCAGCACCAATACCAGCTAAACCAACCGCTAACCCAGCACCAATCGCAGCACACCCCTTTATAAAGGCTTCATCACTTATCAGGGCCTCAGGCGGCATACATATCACCTCCTTTACTCAAACCACCTTAACCAGCTAATTAAATCGCCAAATCTATACCCTGCAAGCAGTATTAAGAACATTATTGTGAATCCCAACATCAGCCTCAATGTCGACACTATCCAATAATACTTGACGAATCTCTCTATATTCTTTTCGGTTGCAAGTCTCTGTGCTAGTCTTTGAACAAATCTCTCGCCGATCATAAAAAAATAGATGGGTTTTCTTAACTGCTCTAGCCATAAGCGAACATCAATATGAACGAGATAACAAGTCCGAATATAACAATCGTCTCTGGGATAACTGTAAACAGTAGTCCTAAACCAAGAAATCCTCTGTCCTCTGCTATCGCTCCTACAGCAGCAGCTCCAATACCACTCTCACCAGCTCCAGCACCAATACCAGCTAAACCAACCGCTAACCCAGCACCAATCGCAGCACACCCCTTTATAAAGGCTTCATCACTTATCAGGGCCTCAGGCGGCATACATATCACCTCCTACTCCAAAAATCTTTTAATTCTACCAAACGGCTTGTACAAAATACCACCACCCTCAAAGAACTTTGTGAAGTACTCTACATAGTGCAATCGAAGTGACTGTAATCCAGGATCAAGAATTCCGAGCAGAAGGTTTACCGTGTGACCAATTAACATTATTATTATTGCCAGAGGAAGTATTGCTATTCCGGGGGGAGTTCCCATCTTCAATCCCAAGTAGTTTATGACAAACGCAATGTAAACTGATGAAAGACCGATTGCCAGAAGTCTTGCATAGCTCATGATCTGTCCGAACCATGTCAGGAGCTCTACACCCATTATAACACCCATCGCACCCATTTTCGGAATCTCCGCTTTCAGGAATATTATGAACCATATTACTATCAGCGGTAGTGCTGCCAGATAGAATACGTTTACTCCTACTCTCCAGCCTTTAACTAGTACGGGAATTGGTAGTGGTACCTCTCTTGCCTGTTCCACCGTATAAGGACCAAACACGTAAAGATTATCGGGTAGTATCCTACCAAATCCGTCTGGCGGCGGTGATGTGAATATCCCGAGATTGTAACTGAACCCCAAGATTATGCAGACGAGTCCAAGTACTCCTATGAACCAGCATCCCTTTTCAAGCATTGCCTCTTTAAATCCATGTTCAACGTAAACGTTTCTAAATCCCAATGCAAATGCCCACAGCATCTTAAACATACCTATTGCCAGTGTTATGAATAACAGCGCCTTCACACCGAATTCCTCTACTCTGTCAAATATCGGATGGTGATGGTTAAAGGCATATAGGGCATACAGCGCATCTCCGGCAAAATGAGCTTCTGCAGGTTTTTCAATTCCAGGAACGACAAAGGGTCCAAAGTATTCACCGTATATGAACCCGAATACTATGGACGATATACCGCAGTAAATACCGATGTTCAGAAGCCTCTGCCAGCCCTCCGTCTTAAATACCCTTTTTAGATAAAGCGACAGTATGAGTATTAGCAGACCGTAACCGACATCTCCGAGCATTAATCCGAAGAAGAATGTGAAGAAAGCTGCCATTATGACGGTTGGATCTATCTCATGGTATTTAGGAATGGCATACGTTGTCGACAGTATCTCATAATTCCTTATACCCTTTGGATTTTTGAGCTTTGTAGGTGGATTGAATTCCTCCTTGTTACTGCTTCCCCCTCCTATCTTCTCAACCACAACCCTTCCATCAGTCTCCTTTTCTATTCTCGATTTAAACTCGTCGAAGTTCTTCTCGGGCACATAACCGACTATTATGAAGGCATACCTTGACACAAGGCTTTCAAGCGGCAGCTCCGATTTCTCAAGCTCCATGCTTAAGTATTCTTCTACGGCTAGCATCAGTTCTGCCTCTTTTGATTTTACCTCCTCTATTTCGGACTCAAGTTTCGTTATCTCATCCCTTAGCCTCGTTATCTCTTCCTGAATTTCCTTGATTCTTTCATCATAGTCCTCTATATCAGGAACTGTGATTTCTCTGAAACCAAATTCCTGCAAAACTCTGAATACTTCCTCTTCTAACTCCTTTCTGACAAATACAGCAGTTATGTATTCCTTTTCGAACTCCTTTATGAACACCTCAAAGTCAGCTGTAACCTCCCTTATCCTCTCCGTCGGATCACCTTTTATAAAACCTACAAATGCCCTGATAGTCTTGTAATCCTTTAGCAATCTCGGTGGAATTCCCAGAACCTTTAAGGGTTCTATAATTCTCAGTTCATCCTCTAGAGATCTTATCCTCTCATTTGCGCTTTTTATCCTATCGATTCTTACTCCTATTTCATTCCTGTACTCCTCAAGCTTTTTATCGAGCTCTGCTGTTATTTCTTCAATCCTGTATTTTCTCCTTGGAATGAACTTTGTCGGATCGAGCTTTAAATATGAAAGTATGCTCCTTAACTGAACGAGATTTCTTGAAATCCAGGAAGCCTTTTCAAAAGGTTGACCAAGTTTGAAATACTCGTCTTCAACAGGTCTTTCTATGTGTAAGAGATTCAATTCGTACAAAGTGTCCGATACTTTTTCAAAGTAGTCTATGGGACCCACTAACGAAACCTTAACCATTTTTTCTGGCTTAAGCATGTTCGACCATCCCTATGAATTCTTTATATAAAAATTCAACCGCACTTTGCATATTTGATTTACCTTTCGATTCTATTTCCGCTATCTGTTTAGTTAGGGCATCCCTTATTTCTTCTTTTTCCTTTTCTATTTTTGCCCTCGCTTTTTCAATTATTTCATTTTTTATTTTTTCAGCTTCTTTTTCAGCATCCTCGATTATCGCTCTTGCTTTTGCTTTTGCTTCACTGATTATATTCTCGCTCTCTTCTTCAGCTTTCTTTATACTCTCTTCAACCTTTGTTTCAGCCTCTCTAATCTTTTCAAGAATCTCTGTTCTTTCCATTACTATCACCCTTGACTTTTATAGATGATATTTAGCAAAGCGACAACTCTGATATATTTAAAATTTGCTATTTTTCCATTTTAACTATTAAATCCGTTTTCTTAGTATGCTTTTTTATACATTCAATTACCAGAAAAACGTTGCTTTTTAGGACCGGTGGAGTCAGTCGTAGATAACTATTGCAGGTATTCACTGGAGGAATTTGTAAAGACACTTAAAAATATGTTTTTTATAAGATGTAAGGGATGTGGTCGATCAGAAATAGAAAATATCTGATTTCTCTGCTTTAAACCTTAATAGGATGCAGAGTTATAACACTGATTACTCTGGACTCCGTTACTGTTTATTAAAATTTTAGAACAGTATCGCAAAGGTAGTATAGCCACAGCACCTTTGGAGGATTTAAGATGATGGACGAGAGGACTAAGTATAAGATCACGATACTGCTAGCTCTAATCCTGACAATACCCTGGCTTTTCTCCAGACTTCTGAACATCTACATGTTACCTTATCACAAGGCAATTTTGTCAGGAATTGCCATTGTTTGCTCGGCCACAATTCTCTCATGGGCATGCGAGGCTGCAGAAGTTGACGTCCCCAGGAGTTTTGCAATTGCAATTGCCGCATTGCTCGCAGTTTTACCGGAATATGCAATAGATGGTTATCTAGCATGGATGGCCGGAAAAGATCCGGCATACTTACACTACGCTATTGCAAACATGACAGGTGCGAATAGGCTTCTGATAGGTATTGGATGGAGTCTGGTTGCCCTTTATGCGATTTTAAGGAATGGTACGAAAACTGGTTTATACACGATAAAACTGGACGATAGCCTTAGACTTGAGATTTTTTTTCTGATGATATCGACCATGTATGCATTTCTTCTACCTTTTAAGGGTAACATCTCCGTATTTGATACCGCGTTCTTCATAACTGTTTTTATCATGTACCTCTATCTCAGCATGAAATCACCGTATAGAGAATTTGAGATCTGCGGTATTGCCGGGTACATATGCTCTTTCCCAAAAGGTATTAGAAGACTCATCATAATCTCTCTATACCTGTATTCCGGAATGATTATAATGATATCAGTCGACGCATTTGCGGACGGTTTAATAAAAACAGGAGAGATTTTTAAAATCGATCCATTCCTAATGATTCAGTGGATTGCACCGGTCGCATCGGAATCCCCTGAACTTACAGTTGCATTATTATTTGTAAAGAGGCTTAAAACTTCTGCTGGTATAAATACGCTGATATCTTCAAAAATAAACCAGTGGACTCTTTTGATAGGTTCTCTTTCGATCATATACAGTCTGTCCTATGGTAGCCTGTCAAATCTACCGCTGGATCTTAAACAGCAGAGAGAGGTTTTCCTGACAGCATCTCAATCGATTTTTGCAACTGCAGTGATACTAAATTTAAGATTTTCTATCGTTGAAGCAATTATACTTACGACACTGTTCCTTATTCAGCTAATAATTCCAGAAACAAGGATTATTGTATCGATAGCATACATAATGCTCTGTATCCCCGTATTCCTGAAGGAGAAGAGACATATATTTCCGATGCTGAAGTACGTAAAATCTCTAGCGAGATGACTGTATTAAATCTGATTTGATAGCACCTGCCCGAAACCTTTTTTTACGAGCGGTTCCCCGTCGAATACCTCATAACCCCTTATAAATACCTTTTTCGGGAATATCGCCTTAAATTTTTCATACGGAGTCCATCCAGCCTTTGAATGTAATGAGTCAGCTTTAATCTCTTTAACATCTGACAAATCGAATACTGCCAGATTTGCATAGTTTCCAACTTCTATTCCTCCGTATTTTTTGAAATTAAATATCCTAGCAGGGTTTATGCTTATCCTCTCAACGAGAGTGCTTAAATCTAATTGTCCTATCTTAACTAGGTACATCAGAATAGGATACATAACCTCAACACCGGGAAATCCCGGTAGACCATCTCTTTTCTCCTCAATTGTATGAGGTGCGTGATCTGATGCAATTACATCGGCCTTATGAATATTTTTAAATAATTCACGTCTTTCATCCTCGCACCTCAGCGGTGGATTCACCCTGAACTTAACAAGCCTATCTGAAAGCAGTAAGTGGTGGGGTGTTACCTCTGAAAATGAGTTTGATGAGTATATCATATTCAAGGCCTCATTTGTTGATACATGACAGAAGTAAAAGCCCCCAATCTCCAAACACTTTTTAACAGCTTTTACTTCAGCTTCCTTCGGTCTAAATTCATCCCTTATAAGATTAGGATCCTCGGCATGAACTGTAATTATCTTTTTATCTCTAATTGTTTCTTTTAAGAATCTGAGGGTATCATAGCTCACCTGAAAAATCCTGTGCTCCAGGAAAACCTCTCCTATTGCTGGTATTCTATACATCTTCTCAATTTCTTCAATTTCATCTATTATGAATCCTTTGTTGTCTTCCGTCAATCCTATGTTCAGAGAATAATCGACATATGAATTTCTTCTTGCTATTTCCATTCTCCTTAAATAGACCTTATGATCCAGTACGGGAGGGTTCGTATTGGGTTGGTCTACGACCAAGCAAATTCCACCGTACAGAGCTGAAAGAGATCCACTTTCAATTGTTTCCTTATATCTCTCTCTGAAATCCCTGAAATGAACATGAACGTCAATTCCAGCTGGTAGTATTAGTCCTTTCACGTGCTTTGCATTCTTTTTAAACTTCTTTATATCCTTTATAATCCCATTCTCTATTTCTATGCAACCTTCAATCAATCTACCTTTATAAAAAATGATTCCAGAAATTACGTTTTTATCTTGCATTGATGAATTCAATTACGGAATGTTTATTAATCTGAGGTTCTAGATAAAACTATGATAGTCGGCTTGGATGTCGGAACGAATTATACTAAGGCGACAAAAGACGGAAAAAACGTAGTTATATTCCCCAGTCTTGTTGTATACAGTGAAGAAAGAGACTGGTCCTTAAAAGGAGAAGTAAAAAAAGTTTACATAGGAAACGAAGCCATACCTGCAATTCAAACTATGGAAAACGCAGAAGTTCTTAGACCATTGCATGAGGGAAGAGTAATACATCAGTCCTTTATAGAAATAGCAAAACATGCACTTAATGTCTTAAACATAAGAGGAGGCGTAATTGCAACAGGTTTGCCTTCCAAATCGTCAAGAAAGGAAAGAGAAGAAGTTATGAATAGTCTTAAGAGAGCTTTAAACTCAGATATTTTGATATTTCCGCAATCTGTCGGCAGTCTGGCATATATGGGTTACAAAACAGGAGTTTGCGTCGACATAGGATTTGGTACAACTGATGTCGTTGTCCTGTACGATATGGAGTATCTAAAGGGAGATACAATGCTCATGGGCGTTGACAGCATATACAACAACCTCGAGGTTGCTATAAGGAACGCGTACGGTATAAGCATAACCCCAGAGGAAATGGCAAAGCTTCTTCTAGAAAGGGATTACGAGGTTGGAAGGATAAGGAGTGGAAAGAAAATCGTAATAAAGCACGAGCACGTTATGCCGACTTACAACGAGATAGTAAAGGGATGGGTCGATAGGATTGTCAACAGGGTAAAGATGCTTCTTGAGGGACTGTCTACGAGTATAGTCGAAAAAATAGTACTTACAGGTGGTGGTAGTCTCCTACCGAACGTTTACGATGAATTCGCAAGACGGTTCTCAGACATAGCAAAGGTCGAGAGACCGGACGACCCGCTAGGCGCAAATGCAAAAGGTTTTTATAAGCTCGCAAAATTGATTAAAGGTGAAGAAATAGAAAGTGTTGAAAAGAGCCAACCTGTTGAGGTTGCAAAAGAAGTTAAAGAGGTTAAGGAAGCGGAGGAGGAAAAGGAAAAAAAAGTTATTAAGAAGAAATGAGGGTAATAATCGATGTACCTCCGGATATCGAGGAGCTCTTGCTCAAGAAATGCAAGGAAAAAGGTACTACACCATCCCAATTCATTTTAGCACTTCTGGAATGGTATTTCTTAAAAAAAGGCTATGATAAACCATGGGATATCTATGAATTTCTGAAGTATGCGAAAAGAATCGGATATGAAAGACTTAAAACGTGTAAATACAGCGACGGAAAATACTGCATGCTCGAGAGCCTGAACGACATATTTGAAGAAAAGGAACCAGAACCATTAAATATATACAGGTGCCTATTCTGTGTAGATTATACGGATAAGAGAAGGATAAGGAGAAGAGAGGAGATAAAGCTGGACGATGATATAATAGAGGTTGCAAAGATTGCAGCGAAATTTGTAGTCGAGCTGTACAGGGATAGGTTCAGCTATAAGCCGAACTTGAGTGTTGAGGAAAAGAAGAAGGATGAAATAAGAAAGGAGGATGTGAAGAAGCTCATCGAGAACTGGTGATTAAACGAACATAACACCCTTTTCTCCCCTGACAACGTCCTTTTTCAGAACCTTTTCTACCGCTTTAAGAAAATCGTACATCTTTACAACAGTTCTCTCTTCTCTTATTGCGAACATCCCCGCTTCGGTACATATGGCCTTTATATCTGCCCCACTGGCACCTTCGGTAATCCTTGCAAGCTCTGAGAAGTTCACATCATCTGCGAGCTTCATCCTCCTAGTATGAATCTTGAATATCTGAATTCTTCCCTCATAATTCGGTAATGGAACCTCGATTATCCTGTCAAATCTTCCAGGTCTCAGTATTGCAGGATCAAGTATATCTATTCTATTCGTTGCACCTATTATCTTAACATCTCCTCTCGCATCAAACCCATCCATCTCAGATAACAACTGCATAAGCGTTCTCTGAACTTCTCTATCACCGCTCGTATCACTTGCAGTTCTCCTTGCAGCAATTGCATCGAGTTCGTCTATGAAGATTATTGACGGAGCCTTTTCTCTTGCAAGTTCGAATACCTCTCTTACAAGTCTCGCCCCCTCTCCTATATACTTCTGAACGAATTCACTCCCAACAACTCTTATAAACGTTGCGTTTGTTCTGTTCGCTACAGCCTTAGCTAGTAACGTCTTACCTGTTCCTGGAGGTCCGTATAGTAATACGCCTTTGGGTGGATCTATTCCTATCTCCTCAAATAACTTAGGCTTTAAGAGAGGAAGTTCAATCGCTTCTTTTATCTCCTCTATCTGCTTGTCGAGTCCACCTATATCTTCGTATGTTACATCAGGCTTTTCGTAAACCTCAAACGAGTAGACCATGGGATCCTTAGTCGGTGGCAGAACGCTTATAACGGCAAGGGTTTGCTGGTTCATTGCAACCCTCACACCCGGTTTAAGCTCCTTTGGATCTATGTACTGCGAAACGTGAACAAGGAACTTGGGTCCAGTTGAGCTTCTTACTATGACCCTTCTATCATCGAGAACATCCGAAATAGTTCCAACGATAAGAGGAGGAGATCTCAACCTTTCTATTTCACTTCTCAGCCTTCTAACCTCCCTTTCATATCTTATTCTTTCTGATTCAACAAATCTCTTTTCATTCTCGAGTCTTCTGTAGAGTTCTCTGAGTTTGTAATATTCTTCCTCGATTTTTTTTAGCCTTTCAAATTCCTCCTCAAGTCTCCTTAATCTGCTCAGCAGATACGAGTATTCCGGAAAAGTTTCGTCTTTAATATCTTCCGTCATTCTAATCGATTAAACTTATATCAAATCAAGTATATGAAGTTATTGCTAAATCTTAAAAACATGAAGAAATATGTTAGTTTGGCGATGATGAAAGGGCCCCACTGATATGTGATGAGGGTTTTGAGTTCTGAGCTCTAAACAAAACTTTATTAATAAAAGAATAAACCTTCTTTAATGAACTTACCATTAAAGGCAGATCTGCACATACATTCAAATTACAGCGATGGAAAAAGTAGTGTTAGGGACATACTAAATGTAGCTGTTAGGAGAGGTCTGAATGTGATATCTATAACTGACCACGATACACTTAGCGGATCTCTCGAGGCAATTGATATAGTAAAGGAGGAGCACATACCCATTGAAATATTACCCGGTGTTGAAATATCGACGAGATGCGGTCATCTGCTCGCGTATGGAATTGAGAAAGACATCGATTACGATGCAGATGTACGCGATGTTATAGATGCTGTGCACGATCTGGGAGGTTTAATCTCCCTTGCCCATCCCTTTCAGTTTTATAGACACGGAGCTGTAAGATTGAAGTATTTTAAAATAGTTGACTGCATCGAGGTTTTCAACGCTAGGAGTCTTTTTATATTCAACAAGCTTTCAAACTACTTTTGTAACAGATACGGGAAATGTAAAACCGCCGGAAGCGATGCCCACAGAGCAGAATTCGTGGGTTACGGTCTGACGTTGATATACGATAGGGATGTAATGAATGCCATGAGAAATCGCAAAACAGATGTCATCGGAAGGTACTCGGCGAAGATGCTCATACTTAAGTGACGGATAAATGTAACTTTTATATTATTTTATCTTATATATAAATATTATTAATCCTACCAGTATCATTATGAATGCTATTCTCAGCATTATCCTAAACCCCAAGATCTCGGCAAGCAGTCCACCCAGAATCGGTCCTATAACCCATCCTATACTCCACACAGTATTGTATATCCCCATGGATTCCCCCCTTTCACCTCTTTTCGTTAAATCCGCAATGTAAGCCGGTGCAACTGTTCCGATAGTTGCCCAGGCAAATCCCTCGATTACGTGTATCGGAAAAGCGTAGACGTAATAGTTTATAACAGAATATACTAGCATGGTCAGTGCAAATGCTATCTGCGAGAACATCACAAGTTTTCTCCTTCCGAATCTATCCGATAACTTGCCTATCATAATAGACGTGAAAGCACCTGTCAACGCTCCAACTGTAAACAGTGCACCTATTGATACCTTGTCAGCCTTAAGTTCCTCAGATATATATATCGGGAGTATTGAGTACACCATTCCAGACGATATCATCAGTGGTAAAAGAGACAGGCAGAAGACAACTACTCTTTTATTCATGGTTCCTCTAACTCCTCCTTCAATCTTTTATAGAATTCCAAGAGAAATCTGTGTCTTTTTTCCGCTATCCTTTTAGCAGTTTCAGTGTAAATCAAATCCTTTAGCTTTAGAAGCTTTTCCTCAAAGTGTCTTAAAGTCTCCTCTATACTCCTTCCGATTTCACCGCTGAAGATAAAAGCTCTGGCTATTCCTATCGCACCCATCGCATCGAGCTTATCCGCGTCGCTCAAAACCTTTGCTTCCAGCGTTTTTGGTTTAACATTCGATGAAAAAGAATGAGCCTCTATGCAGTGAACTACCCTCTCTATGAAATCCTCATCATATCCCTGCTTTCTTAAAATCTCCCTTGCAATCCTTGCGCTCTCCTTTGCGTGATCTTTCTTATCCCTTGCTATGTCGTGAAGTTCCGCCGATTTCCTTACAACCTCCATATCCGCTCCTTCCCTTTCAGCTATAAACAATGCCATTTTCACAACCCTATTCACATGTCCTTCGTCATGGGAACCCATATCTGATCACCGTCCTCACACCGCTTCTCTCCTCGAATTCTGCGATAACCTCAAGCTTTTTTGGCTTAAGCTCTTCCAGTAGATCGTAAAAAACCCTTTTTACAACTGCTTCGTGATGAATCTGCAAGTCTCTGAATTCTTTAAAGTAATTGTCAAGAGATTCGTACTCGAGTAATCTATCGCCTGGTCTGTATCTTATCCTTATAACGGCATAATCTCTCTTACCCGTAACAGGGCATATGCAAGTAAAATCATCGTATACAAATTCAGCTTCGTGTTCACCGTATATGTTCGGTATTGTCCTTATCTTCTTCTTTTGTTTCATCTTTTCCAAGGCCTTAAGCAATTCCTCCTCGTTTCTTGTAATGACATCCGAGAAATAAATCGGCCAAGGCGATTTCACCCTGTCAGGACAAAAGGCTATTACAGTTTTTCCTTTAATCGATGATATCATTGCCTCTGCCATTGCGCCGAAGCTAGGTTCTTTCACGACAAACACAATCAAATCGGCTTTCTCGCACAACTCCAGATCTCTCCGAATAATCTCCCTAACGAGTTCCGGCTTATCCCTAAAATCGTCTACATGACTGTAATCGTATTCCAGCTGATCCAAGACATCATAACCCCTCCTTCTCAACAGTAGCTGCACGTTTTTTATATCATCGATACGACCGTAACCAATTGGTCCGCATACGAATATCCTCATATAAAACCGTATGTTCAGGATTGGAAAAAATTTGTTAATCTAATCTAAATTATAAAAATAATTTATAATATAAATGTGGCATAAGTCTTATATGATCTGGATCAGGCTAGATTCTATGAAAGAGATCGTCGAGCTCAAGGGTCATATCATAGACTCGATGATACTTCCGAGAGTCCTTGATACGATTATAGAAATGGGAGGAGACTTTGAAATACTTGAAATAAGGGTAGGAAAGACAAAAACTGATGAAAGCTACTGCAAAATGATGGTTGAAGGTGATGAAAGACTGTTCGATGAACTCGAAAAACTTGGAGTTATACTACCAAAAAAAGAGGTAAGAGTTGCACCTGCACCTGCCGATAAGGTTTTACCGGATGGATTTTATGCGACAACGCATCATCCAACTTATGTTTACATAAACGGTGAATGGAAGAAAGTCAAAAACATAGAAATGGATTGCGTGATCGTAATAGAAAACGGGGAACCCGTATGCAAGAGACAGGGTCTTGTTAAGAAGGGAGATCTTGTCGTGATAGGTCATGACGGGATAAGGGTTGAGGTTCCTCAGAGGCCTAGAGAGCCTACGGACATATTCGGATTCATGACGTCAAACGTATCATCGGAAAAGCCTGTAAATTCGATCATAAAAAGACTTGCAAGGGAGATGAAGAAGATAAAGGATGAAAACGGATTTATAATACATGTTGTCGGGACTGCAATTGCCCATACCGGTGCAGATGAGGCATTAGCCGAGTTGATAAAAATGGGTTATTGCCAGGCCTTATTTACAGGAAACGGTTTTGCTGTTATGGATATCGAAAAGCAACTCTTTGGGACGACGCTCGGAATGGATAAGGATAGCGGAAAGGTGTATAGAGGCGGATACAGAAATCACCTTGTCGCTATAAATGAGATGTGGAAGGTTGGTGGAATTAAAAATGCAGTTGAGAAGGGTATACTGAAGGCTGGAGTCATGTACGAATGCGTGAAAAACAACGTACCTTATGTCATAGCAGGTTCTATAAGAGATGACGGGCCATTACCCGATACGATCACGGATGTTATGGAAGCGCAGGATGAGATGAGGAAGTATATAAGGAAGGCAGACATGTGCATAATTTGGGCTTCAATGTTGCATGGAATTGCAACTGGAAATATGCTCCCCTCTACCGTAAAAACCGTAATAGTAGATATGAACCCCTACGTTGTTACGAGATTGCTGGATAGGGGAACGACTCATGCCCTCGGAATAGTCAGCGATCCAGGAGTAGTTCTTCCAATGCTTTTAAACGAAATTAAGAAATTGGAATGTGGAGGTGAGGTTTAGACATGTACTGGAATCCTAGTATCGAGAGGTTGTCAAAGAAGGAGCTTGAGGGTATTCAGGAGAGAAAACTTAGAGCTCTGGTTTATTACGTATACGAATACTCGCCGTTTTACAGACAAAAATTTAAACAGCACGGAATTCATCCCTGGGATATAAGCGGATTGAAGGATTTGAATAAATTGCCCTTTACAAGCAAAAAGGATTTGAGAGATAACTATCCATTCGGTCTATTTACCGTACCGCTATCACAGGTCGTAAGATTTCATGCGTCAAGCGGAACCACGGGTAAACCGACTGTTGTCGGTTATACCCAGAGGGATATAGATGTGTGGGTTGAATGTCTCTGCAGGGGTTTGACATCATGCGGTGTTACAAATGAAGATATAGTCCAAGTATCTTACGGATACGGACTGTTCACGGGCGGTCTGGGTTTTCACTACGCAGTTGAAAGATTGGGTGCCACGGTAATACCGACATCGGCCGGTAATACGCAGAGACAGATTGAACTTATGAAAGACCTTCACACGACCGTAATAGCCTGTACACCTTCCTACATGCTTTATATGATAGAGGTTGCCAGAAAGATGGAAGTAGATATAAGGGAGGATACAAGGCTTAGAATGGGTATATTCGGTGCTGAACCATGGAGTGAGGAGACTAGGAAGAGAATCGAAGAAAAGGCAGGTATAGAAGCCTATGACGTTTACGGAACTTCGGAGCTTGGAGGACCTCTATTTACGGAGTGTCAGGAAAAGAACGGGATTCACATATGGGCTGATCACTATCTAATCGAGGTTGTAGACCCAAAGACAGGAGAGCAGGTGGGTGAAGGTGAAAAAGGGGAGTTAGTCGTTACAACACTTACTAAAGAGGCGTTGCCACTGATAAGATGGAGAACTGGTGATATAACGATAATGGAGAGTGAAAAATGCGCATGCGGTAGGACTCATCCAAGAATTATGAGAATTCTCGGAAGAACGGACGACATGATTATAGTCAGGGGTGTTAACGTATTCCCATCTCAGATAGAGCACGTACTCATGCAGGTACCGGAAGTTGGCGAACACTACCTGATAATCCTAGAGAGAAAGGAAGGATTGGATGAGATGACAGTTCAGGTCGAGCTGAGCGATAAGGCCAAGATAGAAAGGACGGCGGATATACTAGAGCTCGAGAGGAGATTGGAGGAGAGACTAAAGGAGATTTTAAACGTTAGGGCTAAAATCAGGGTTGTTAACCCTGGAACGCTGCAGAGATTTGAGGGAAAGGCGAAAAGGGTTATAGATAAGAGAAGGATTTAGGTGATGTGTATGAAGACGATAAAGCAGATATCTGTTTTCGTCGAAAACAAGCCGGGAAAGTTGGCGGGCATAACTGAGATACTGTATAACAGTGGTGTAAACCTCAGGGCTTTTACAATTGCTGAAGCCGGTGATTTTGGAATAGTTAGAATGGTAGTGGACAAAACTGAAGAGGCTTATAGAGCTCTGAAGTCATCTGGATATACAGTTGCGCTGACGGATGTAATAGGTGTTGAGGTTAAGGATGAACCGGGAAGTCTATATAAAATTGCGAAGCTACTGGGAGACAACAACATAAACATAGAATACGTCTATGCGTTTACATTTGGCGGTGAAAAGGCCCTGATAATTTTAAAGCCAAACAACATCGAAAAAGCTATAGAGTTGCTTGAGGAAGCTGGATTTTTATTTAAAGGAGAAATCCCATGAGATGTAGAAGATGTCATGCCGAATTGATGTACAAAACAGCTTACTGCTTGAACTGCGGTTATAGGAATGCATTGGGATGTGGGGTATATGCCAGAGAGGACAAGATATGTCTTTTTTTCATAGGCGAGGACATTGTTGAGACAATATCCTTTAAGCTGTATGAGGAGGAGAAGTCTGTTATAAATATGTTTGAGTTGATAGCCGAAAGGATACATGAAAGGAGAGTTGACGAAACTTATATTTCCGGTTCAAACCATGATCTAATCGAAAGTACGTTTGAAATGGTAAAGAGGTATTCTCTCAGTCCTCTGAGAATTTTTAAAACTGATGTATTCGAAGATTCGGGTGAATTTTTAAAGTCGCTAACAGATTATCTCAGAACTAAGAGGGAATTGAAAAGGGTTTACATGAGACCGGAAAAGAAAATCCATGGATCGCACTCGACCATAATCGGAGGTAAAATAGGATTGAAATTTATAGAAAAAATAGCCAGATCAGAATTCGTGAAAAAGATAGTTCCAGGGGTTATAGAGGCGAAAGGAACTGCTTCCGGTGGAGGTGTGAGGTTTAAGCTTACAAGATGCGACGAAAGGGGAAATATAAGAGCGTTACTTATAAATGGTGCGACTGTTCAGGAGATTCACATAATTACTACCGCCAGAAACAAGGAAGAGGGAGAAATCGTTTTAAAAATTTTAAAGGGGTTCATTGATTAGATTTCTTCTTCTTTATTACGACTATATCACCAAGGGTTGGTGTTAGATCTATCTTCTCCCTCTTAAATTTAACTTCCTCCCTTTTACACCTAAGCTTTATATTGAAAATCCTTTCAAGCTTTTCTATAACATCAAGCTCGGGCGTTATCTCAGCATTTTCTATCTTCCTTATAAGAGATTCCTTTTCCTGTATTCTCTTGGCCAGCTCCTTCTGACTCCATCCCCTCCTTTCCCTTTCCCTTTTAATTATCAGATGAAAGTCCTCGAGAAGCTCATAATCGTATTCGCTTTCCCTAGAAATCCTAACGAATTTCTCTGTTCTTACAGGTTTTACATCTCTAGGTTTCTCCACTCCATAATCCTTGCAACTTTCACAGACCGTCAGCTCAGAACCCTCAACTATTATCTTAAACTTTCTCCCCGTTATAGGTCTTCCGCATATCTCACATTCCATATCAAATCAACCCTCCAACTCCCTTAAAAT
Source organism: uncultured archaeon (assembly GCA_964471215.1). Classification (GTDB taxonomy): domain Archaea; phylum Halobacteriota; class Archaeoglobi; order Archaeoglobales; family Archaeoglobaceae; genus Archaeoglobus_B. The sequence goes on from CAYYFC010000004.1 coordinate 34,872, forward strand.
AATTTTTACAGCTTCCGGTATTGCCCTTCTAACACTTTCTGAACAATTGTATCCAAAACTGTTTGCATCATCAACCTCTATTGCAATTATTTTAAGATCTTTTGGCATTTCATCTTTAAACACTTCATAACCTATCTTTATTGCCGTGGCCAGATCAAGGCTGTGCGAACTTGAAAACTTGTAAGAGACAAACAGATCGTCCAATGAGAGAACATATATTGTTCCCGGCTCATTCCCCGTTTTTATACCGTCAACAACTATAGCCTTTTCGTATCCCATGAGCTTATATACTACGTTGAGATCTGTACTCATCATGAAATCTACATCTACTTCAGCTCTTTTTTTAACTTCTTCGACTACCTTTATTCCCACCGAATCATCCTTCAGAACGGGATTTCCTATTCCCAGTACAATCGTCTTCATGGTTAGAAGTTCCTCAGAACCTTAACTATGTTTCCGTCGCAGTCATACACGGTTATTTCAACCGGATACCTTCCGGGAAGAACGTGGGACGCACAGGCCTGACAGATGTCGTAAGGTCTATAAGCCATCTCGACGTAATTCAGAAGCCTTTCATCTATTTTCCCTTCCCTTATAAAGTGTCTTGCAGCCTTTTTAATTGCTATATTTATAGGTGCGTGATTCTGAGTTGTTGCAACTATCAGATTAGCCTCTGTAACTATTCCCCTATCATCGGTCTTGTAGTGATGTATCAATGTTCCTCTCGGCGCCTCCACAATCCCAACACCCTCTCCCACGGGCTTTCCCAGCTCAGCCCTTATATCAGAACTCGTTATTTCCGGATCCTGGGAAAGCTCAAGAACTCTTTCCGCTGCGTTTAAAAGTTCGATCGCCCTAGCCCAGTGATATGCCATTATGAAGTGAATGGGTTTCTCCTTCATGACATCGTACATCCTCTCATATGCTTCCTGGGCAAGCGGTGTATTCATGCCGCTTGCAACGTTACATCTTGCCAAGGGTCCAACGCTGTATATGCTTGCTTCATCGCCTTCAACAAAACCCTTCCATCCCATCTTTTTAAAATATGTCATCTTGACATAACTCCAGGGAAATACCCTTTCGGCAATGAAATCGAGATAATCCGTCCCCCGGTCTTTAAATCTGAAAATCTCATTTCCCCTCGTATCCACACACTTCTGGTATCCATCGTAGTAGTTTACTCTATCCCTATCGTCCACAGTTCCCATGTAATTCACTACAACTCTGTAGAAATCACTTGTGATTAATTCCATGTACCTTTCACTCTTAAGTATGGTATCCTCGAATATCTGCAGAGTTAGCTTCCCCAGATCAACAATTTCTTTTGCAAGACTTTCGATCTCCCTTCTCTCATCTTCGGTTATTCTTTTAGACCATCCTCCAGGTAAACCCGCTACTGGATGTATTGGTTTTCCCCCTAGAATTTCAAGGATCTTTACGGCGGCAAACCTCTTTCTTAAAATCTCCCTACCAAGATCCACTCCAACCTTTTTTATCAGGCCGATCAAATTCCTTTCAGACGGATCTGCTTCTGGTCCTACCACGAAATCCGGCAGTCCGAGTGCATAGAGGACAACGCAGTGATCTTCGACATGATGGGCATTTAAAAATAGTTCTCTTATCTTTTTGGCAGTTTCAGGTGGCTCAACACCGTAAACTGCATCGCTTGCCTTTGTTGCAGCGGTGTGGTGAACCGCTCTGCACACACCGCATATCGTCGAAACAGTTCTCGGAACCTCCTCGATCGGCAACCCCCTTAAAAACGTTTCGTATCCCCTAAACTCCACAATTTGGTAAAATGCATCCGCAACATTTCCCCTTTCGTCAAGAAATATTGCTATCTTACCATGCCCTTCAAGTTTTGTCATGGGCTCTATTTCTATCTTTTTCAAATTACACACCTCCGAAATTTTATAAATATCACAGACCTCCTTTTTTACTTATCATAGCAGTCGGCAATGAATATCTATACAGGATCTTTGTCAGAACAGGATATTTTTCAAATATCTGATCCACAACCTTTTCATCCTTAAGTATGGCTGCAATTGAACCTATAGCCCTTAATCCGAAGTCTGTTACAGGTGGTATAGGTCCTCCACAACCGGCACATCTTATCCCAACTCTCGGACAGCATGCACCACAATCTCCCTGAGTAATCGGTCCAAGACATAGATATCCCTGCTGTAACAGGCATTTATCCTCCTCAGGAACTCCTTCAATCATTCTCCTTATCTCCTTTACGGGTTCTCTCGTTTCACCTCTGTTTGCGGGATTTCTCGGACATACATCGCATACGGACTTCCCGTTCGTAATCCAAGAACCCTTAGGTGGCAGTTTACCTGTAACTATGGACTCCACTACCCTTGCAACATGCTCGTGATGAGGGGGACATCCACCAACGAAGTAATCCACATCCACAACCTGATGAACTGCCCTGACTTCATCCAAGAATTCCGGTAGTGTCAATTCATAACCGTTGAATAAACTTCTGGGTTGCGGTATTATTCTATCAGGGTTTTCCGTACTAGGACTTCTTATGTATGCATTTTCGAAAAGTTCTTCTCTGCTGTGCAGATTTGCCATCCCAGGAATTCCACCTATTGACGCGCAAGCACCAAATGCAAACAAAATCTTTGATTTTTCCCTTAAAACTTTAACCAGGTATTCATTTTCCTTATTTCTAACCATTCCAGCCACAAATGCCACATCAATCGATTTATCGGGCATTGCTTTCAAGTCCTTATACTTTACGTCAGCAACGGTCGGTGCCCAGAAAACTACTTCTATGCTCTCCAAGGCATCCACGAGTTTTTCTGAGAGATCGACAATAGACATATCACAGCCACCGCACCCGCTAATTAGTAAAAATGCAAATTTCAGAGCCATTACATCACCTCTTTAAAGGCATGGTGCTTTTTTGATCTAGTCCTTTTGCTTCGTTGAAGATAAAGTTTTTGGTATTGTTCAAATTGATACGTGAGATGAAATCAGACAGTACGCATGTTTGCATCGGGCAATACCTAAATCTTCTAGCCTTCATCAAATAGCTATCGAGATGAACTGTTGTACATGAATTCAAAATTCTTATATCTGAAGTAAGAATTAAAGAAGTCACATAAACTGTTTAATTCTGCTGAAAGACCGAGTTGAAATACATCATTTAATTTAATAAAGATTTTAATATATGAACCGTTATGCAGAAGTATTGTGTAGAAGTTAAATTTACCCGAATTAAAGATTGACGGATAACCAGTGTTGAAATAATCTCACAGTGATCATAAGATTACAGAGTGTCGCTAAGGAAAGCCTCGATCTTCACGGTAGATTACAAAGTTGAATTATGTTAACTTAAATTTAAAATTTTATTTAATTTAATACATTTAATACTTTCTAAATTTTTATATGATTAAATACTTCACTTTTAATCTACCGTTCAATGTGGGGGATGAATTAGCTCGCTGAAGGGGGAGGTTGGTGTGCGTTAGTCTTATAAAACCTCGCTGAGTTATGTTTAATGTCGGGTGGGAAGGGTAAAACAAGCCTTCATAACATCGAATCCTGCAAAAGATAGAGGTAACAGGGCTCTGTCTGGCTCCGTGCATATCTTATAAGAATTTGCACAAACCTTCCCCGCTAGAAATCCTCGCACTTCAATGCAGGGAGGAGGTCAAAGTATTCATACCGATTATGCTTTTTCAGATCGTTTCGTCATATCGATTGATAACTATAATACCGCGCAGCAGATGCTGACAATCAGATAGATTTTTATTTCAGTGTAATCTTGTGAAGCAAGAAGGGAATTATTATGCGTACACAATAAAGCGAATACTCAGAGCTTTCGTGGGAGATAAAGGATGGGTTTAAACCTTTATCCATTTTATCAATATATATCTATTTTTATTGTTTTCTTTATAAGTAAATATCATGTCCTTTCTTACGTTATGAGCAAGCCTTACAGCTCTAGCTATTTCAAAGGCTTTCATTTTTTTGTCATCTACTATGCTCACGAGATATTTTGAATGAGGTAAATTCTCAACACTTAAAACCTCCTCATAAATTCTGAAATCGCATCCAAATTTAAATCCAGTCTTTACAACAAATCCTCTTTCCTTTAAATCCTTATATACTTCATATCTCCTCTCGAAATTCCTGTCAAACCTTTTAGCGATCTCTCTGACATCATCTTCATATAACTCCTTTTGATTTGAAAAAATCCTTAGATTTCCCCTTTCCATAAGGTATAACGCCTCCATCAGAGACAACTCCACAGCATCGTTTCTGTACGAGCCGTAGAAGTATCTAGTGTAAATTTCTGCTAAGTTAACGATTACCCTGTTTCCGATTAGTTTACCCTTCGCTTTAAAGTCCTCGTGGAAATTCCTGCCCCTTATATCCACCTCCTCAACTCTATAATACGTAAGCTCGCTCTCCTCATCTACAATTGCCAGTACAAGGTTTTCGAGTTTTCTTTTAGCGAGATCCATTACTGATAACTCCTTAGTTTCAAATACCGGAAGAAAAATGTATTTATAGATTAATAAGTTGTCTATTACCCTTACCCTGTATCCCCTCCTTCTCAGATCTTCAAATGCATAGTAGAGTGCCAGTATTTCATCGTCGATTGACATAACCCATTTAAACACATCGTAAACGTCCAATACCCTGTTATTCATTATGACGTTCACATCTTCCCTCAACGCAAGGTAGAGGACTTCCACGGGGTGAAGAATAAGCTTGGCACCCCTCCTTACACCGAATCCCCTATCCTCCAACCTTTTAGAAAAGGCCGTATAGCCGTTTTTACCCCTGATAAATATGTCCATTTGTATCATGTGGTTCAATTGTTATAAGAGTATAACGTAAAACCAAAACAATTTTTAAAAGAATAAAAGATCTATCTGATACAATTAATAACAGTCTAGGAGGGTTGAAATGCTTAAAAAGTTATTTTTACACGAGAAAACAGTTGATATAATGCTGAAAATACTTGAAGCCGAAGAAAACGGAAGAGACGTGTATCCTTTAATAATCGCAAAAGAGGTGAACTCCCCTTACAGCTACATATCGAAGGTTCTTAGTGAATTTGAGAAATTTGCAATAATCGAGAGTGAATTGAAGGGGAGGGTCAGGGTTGTTAAATTTACAGAAGGTGGAAGAAGGCTTGCTCAGATGTTGAGGGAGTTGAAGAAAGAACTTGAAAAGGATTTCATATCGCGTAAAAAGCTTTCAATTCTTAAGGATCTTCTGAAATCAAAAACCAAGGATTTTAGATATCTTGCACCTATAATTGCCGAAATCGAGCTCTTGAAAAAGTCGAACGATTTGGAGGTTATTAAAGAGGCAAAGGAGCTGGAGGAAAAAGTCAATAAGATTTTAGGTGAAATTTATGAAGATAATAGAGATAGTTGAGAGGTACAGAAATGATATGGAGAAGGCTTTATGCGATCTCATAGAGATAAAGGCCATAAGTCCCGACGCAGGAGGGAAAGGGGAGTACGATAAGGCTGAGTACATCATGGATTTGCTGGACGGCTTCGATGTTAGGAGATTCGATGCAAAAGATGATAGGGCGAAGAATGGAATAAGACCAAACATAGTTGCAAAAATAAAGGGAGAAAAAGAAAGGACTGTCTGGATAATCTCCCACATGGACGTAGTACCTGAAGGTGATCCCTCCCTCTGGGATACAGATCCCTTTAAGGCCGTTGTAAAGGACGGCAGGATATACGGGAGGGGAGCCGAAGACAACAACCAAGCAATAGTTTCGTCGATATTTGCCGGAAAAGCGATACTGGAATTCGAAAAACCGAAATTCAGTTATGGATTGGCTATAGTTTCCGATGAGGAAACGGGAAGCAGGTACGGAATACAGCATCTTATAAAGCTAGGTGTATTCAAAAGAGATGATCTCATAGTCGTGTCCGATGCTGGAAGCGAAAGAGGAGATGAAATAGAAATTGCCGAAAAGAGCATATTATGGCTAAGGATCAAGGTATACGGAATTCAATCCCATGCCAGTATGCCAAAGCTCAACGCTTCGAGGAGAGCCATGGAATTTCTGTTAAGGGTATGCGATGAACTTTACAGGAAATTTGATGCGAAAAACGATCTTTTCAGTCCTCCTTATTCAACTTTCGAACCGACGAAGAGGGAAAAGAACGTTGACAATGTAAATACAATTCCTGGACTGGACGTGAGTTACATGGACTGCAGGGTATTACCGGAGTACAGTTTAGACGATGTTCTGAACACAATAGAAAGAATAAAGGATGAATTTGTTAAGAGGGATAAAATGCCAATTGAACTTGAAGTAATCCAGAAGAACTCATCTCCTCCCACACCTGAAAGAAGTGAAGTCGTTTTAAAACTAAAAAAAGCGATCGAAACTGTGAGGGGAATAAGGGCAAGAGTCGTAGGGATTGGTGGAAACACATGCGCATCATTCTTCAGAATTGCAGGATTTCATACGGCAGTCTGGGGTACGTTTGTAGGTACCGCTCACAAGCCGAACGAGTACTGTCTGATAGACAACGTCGTTAACGATGCAAAGGTCTTCGCAGCTCTACCGTATATAGAGTAGTTCTATATAAGCCTGTATACCTCCAAATCCTCGTATATAGGCCCTTTGGGAGTTAACGTGCTCTTCTTCAGTCTGAAATCCTCAACGTCCATTATACCGAATTCCTTATCCGAAAATTCTTCAAGTATCCTTAAAATCTTTAACCTATTGCCCAAATCCAGTCTTTTAGCCCTTGCGATTGTAGCATGAGCAACGAACTCCTTATCTCTTTTAAATCCGAGTTTTTTCAGGTTTCTTTCGATTTTATCGGCAAGCATTTTTAACTCATCCTTTCCGTCCTCAACTCCCGCCCATATCACCCTAATATTATCCCGAGATGGAAAGAATCCGATTCCCCTCAACCTTATCTTAAATCTTCTCATCTCCACTTCCCTCAGTCTCTCTCTAACAATTTCTACATTCCTATCCTTCACATCTCCAAGAAACATGAGGGTTATGTGGATGTTTTCCCTTTCAACAGTCTTTATACCCCTGAATCCCTCAATTCTCCTAATAACGGAGTAAAGTTTATCCCTTATGTCGTCGCTTAGATCAACCGCCACGAATAGCCTCATAACAGTCCTCGTAATTCGAAATTTATATGCGTTATCTTTTCTAAATTTCAGCTGTAGCACTCGATTTTAAACCTGACAAAACCCGCATCCGTTAGAACTTCTATGTAACCTTCCAGTTCCCTGTCCAGCTCCTCATCGCCCGTGTCAACCTTTAACGAATCCAAATCCCTAAGCTTCTCAACCGTAGAAACTACTATTACATTCTCCTTCCCAATCCTCTTCAGAACCTCCGGACTAATCTGAAGATTTCCCCTACCAAATATAAATCCCTGACCCCCTATAGGCGTTACAACTAGCTTGACCTTATCGTATCTATCCAGTACCTTCATTATATCCCTTTCACTCGCATCTCTTACAATTACATTTCCATTTCTGTATATATCCACTCCTAATAATGTTTTATCAAATCCCAAGGATTCTGCAAGATGAAAAGTCGTCCCACCTGGTCCAAATATGTATACTGTATTTTTATCAAAAATTCTTAAGAAATTTACTGCGACCCCATCCTTATTCCCTCTATCCGCCACCTTTGCATTCTGAACCAAATTCGATATCACAGGAACCCTCATATAACCGAATAACCTCGGTGACGTGCTGTTCAATCTTTCCTCATCCACATCCATGACCTCCCTTAACTCAAAAGAAGTCCTCCCCCTTATAAATTCGTTCACGATTCTTGCACATGCTCTAGGATTCAGTGCGAAAACGGCTGAGTACATCTTCACACCAGCAGGAACACCTATTACAGGTATTCTATCACCTATTACCTCGCATATGTCTCTAGCAGTTCCATCACCTCCAACGAATACGATCAGTTCGACCGTTTTCGACAGATCCACTGCAGCTCTTTTTGTGTCTTCAGCCGTAGTTACATCCCCCGTTTCTCCTATTACAATCGGATCAAATCCAGCATTTCTCGCCTCGTTCTCACCCATATCCCCCGGATACGTGTACAGCTCGATTTCCCTCATCAGATACCTTAAAAATTCCAAGGCTCTCCCAGGTGCAACTGGTTTTGCACCGAGTTTTAAGGCCAATTCGTATTTGTTGTCGGTACCCTTCAGACCTACCCTTCCGCCCATTCCAGCAATAGGATTGACTATTAAACCAATTTTTGACTTTTTTGACCATCTTTTGTATTCTTCCAAAGCTCCAATTCCATAGTTCTTTAAGAACTCTAGGATTCTATCCATGGATACAACCTCCTCAACTTCTCTATCGATTTCTTAATCTGTTCCTCCGGATACTCGTAAGGTATGAGCTTTCCTTCTAGGTAATCCTGATAAGCCTTCATATCGAAATGTCCGTGACCGCAGAGCAGAAACAGTATCGTTTTCTCTTCATTATTTTTCTTACATCTTATAGCCTCATCTATTACGGCCTTTATGGCATGAGCAGGTTCCGGTGCAGGCACATGCCCCTCAGTCTTAACGAAGATAGATGCTGCGTCAAAAACCTCCACCTGATTGTACGCCCTAGCCTTAACGATTTCGTGGTTTACAAGTAGGCATAAAGTTGGTGCCATTCCGTGATATCTCAATCCGCCGGCATGAATTGGTGGCGGAATGAAATCGTGGCCGAGTGTATGCATTTTCAGGAGAGGTGTTAGTCTGGCCGTATCACCGTGATCGTACACGTAAATGCCCTTTGTAACTGAAGGACATGCTGTAGGTTCTACCGCCAGAAATTCCACATCCTTTTCAGCTTTTTTATGAACCTTATCGTAATAAAATGGCCAGAAGAGACCCGAGAAGCTACTTCCACCACCTATGCATCCGACTATCAGATCCGGATAATCGTCTATTATTTCGAACTGCTTCTTTGCCTCAAGCCCTATTACCGTCTGATGAAGTAATACGTGATTCAGGACGCTTCCAAGCGTGTACTTTGTGTTCTCATGCTTTACGGCATCTTCTATTGCCTCGCTTATAGCAATTCCCAGACTTCCAGGATTTTCGGGATCCTTTTCTAGAATTCTCCTTCCGAATTCTGTATTCGTACTGGGACTCGGATATACCTTTGCCCCCCACATCTCCATCAGTATCCTTCTGAACGGTTTCTGCTCGTAACTCACCTTGACCATGTATATCGTCGCCTCGAGGTCGAACATGCAGCATCCGAAGGCCAGAGCAGAACCCCATTGACCTGCGCCTGTTTCTGTCGTCAGCCTTTCAATTCCTTCCTTCATGTTATAATATGCCTGGGCAACAGCCGTATTTGGCTTGTGACTTCCAGCGGGGCTAACGGACTCGAATTTGTAGTATATCCTCGCAGGTGTTTTGAGATATCTCTCAAGTCTTACAGCCCTGAAAAGTGGTGTGGGTCTCCAGATCCTATAAACTTCTCTAACCTCTTCCGGAATTCTTATCCATCTATCATCGCTCATTTCCTGTTTTATCAGCTCTCTTGCAAATACGGCGGAAAGGTCATCTGGCTTTATTGGATTTCCGTCCTTGTCGAGAGGTGGCGGCAGCTGTTCGGGTAGATCTGGCAGTATATTGTACCAGCGCTTGGGTATCTCTTCCTCATTAATAAGAATTTTCATAAATTCCGGATCTATTCTCAATATAAAAGCTTTTTCCTTATTTTATAGAACTGTATTTTAATAAAAGTATTAGATGTCGAATTTTACATATTATCTTAGGAAATAAATTTTTGCACAATTTTTAACCGATCTATCGAGATCTTTTATCGGACGATAGGGCGAATAATTAAAATGGATTTATCGAATGTTACAAGAACAGTCTCAGATTAAAAAATTAGTTATCTAATATAAAAAATTAATGACCTGTAACGTACATGAAGAGAGGTCTAACTATCGCTATTATGAACTCTATTATAACTACGGCAAGTATTATCTTGTACTTTATATCAGATCTCGTCAACGCTGCAACTATGCTGGCAAGAGGTGCAAGTGCCAGTAGTACGACACCTATAATGCTTAGACAATCCAAGTAACCGAGATTGTTTAAGAACCAGGAATATCCGCTTATCTTAATACCCCTCGTGATCTTCCAGAAGTCCGCAGCCGATACATTCCAGTATTTCACGGCATCCTCCGTGCTTACAAATCCCGATCCGTAGACTATGTATATTATTCCGGGTGCAAACATTAAAGCCAATCCTATGTACGTCAGTATCTCCATTGTTCTGGCAAAAACTGTATTTGCTGGATCAACCTTTATCTCCTTCATACCATATCACCTTAAAACGGAATCTGAACGTAACCCAATCCCTTCAAACCTTTTAGTATGTCGAGAACTGCTGCCATCAACATAACTGCCAATACGACGTATCTAACTATTCTAGGCCTTGCTATCACGGCAAGTCTTGCCCCTATCCTCGCACCTATTGTTATGCCGATCACGGAAGGTATGACTATTATTGGCAGGATTGCACCTCTTGAGAGGTAAACCCATGCCGCTGCTGCATCGTTTACGGTTATAATCATCATGCTCGTCGACGTTGCAACTTTAATGGGTGCTCCCATGATTAAGTTCAGAACAGGTACGTTTGCCCATCCTGCACCCAATCCGAACATTCCCGCTATGAATCCAACCGCTGCAAAGGCCGGAAGGGCTATGGGCATGTTCGTAACCTTATATTCAACCACTTTATCCAGACTCGGTTCAAACCATGCACCCGTTATTCCCAGTTTTTGAGATATACCGTCGACCTTCTTAACCTCTGGGAATTCCACACGCTTTGATATCAGCATCACGATGAATATTATGAACAGCACGATACCAAGCATTATCGTAACATAGTACTTACCTTCGGGGAACTCGGCGGTTATCCAAAGACCTATTATTCCTCCAAGTATGGACGTGATTATTGAAACTATGACTACAGGCGCCATTATCTTTAGATTTGCCAGACCTTTTTTTGTTAACTGCGGTGCAGACGATAGAGCTGATGTGAGGGCCATTATAAGTCCAGCACCTCTTATGAAGTCCACATGGAACGGAAAGAATGCTGTTGTCAGCGGAACGAACAAAACTCCTCCTCCCACACCTGATATCGGTGCTATTATTCCTATGACCAATGTGAATATGAATAAGCACAGGGGCCAAAACCACCAGTCCATAACTTCCCCTCCTTTAACTCCGAACTTTACTCCGTATTCAATGCCATTGTTGACGACACGGTAGGATAGTATATAAGGTTTTCTATTCGTTTCCTAACTATTAATACTGTTAATAATATTTATTACTCTTTAGGAAAAGTATTTGGAAGGGATGTGATGCTTATTAACAGTTCATCTTATAACCAGTACAGGAATTTTCGACATCTCGATAACTCTTTCGGATACGCTTCCCACAAGTAATTTCTTCCATTTACTCATTCCTCGGACTCCTAGTGCTATTATATCAACTTTCTTCTTTTCAGCTACTTCAACTATCTTCTCCGCCGGGTCACCAAATTCTATGTGCGTTGAAACTTCTATGCCCATATCTCTTATCCAACTCTCCTCCTCTTTCAGCAGCATCTCTCCTTCAGACTTCAGTTCCTCAAGGTATTTCCTGTCTCTCGCCTCAACTTCGGGTGTGAGCCATATTACAGGCTGACCACTTGGTTCAACATTAACAACATGCAGTAATATGACCTCTCCATTGCTCTGAGCAGCTAAGCTTGCAGCGTATTTTACAGCCTTCTTTGAATGCTCGGATCCATCAACTCCGACAAGAATCCTAAATGGTTTTTCTACATCCTTCTCTACATCTTCTCTTAGCATCTCAATAAACGATAAATCGAAACTGGATCCATAGAACGTGAACAGATAGATCATTAATAGTACGAAGAGTAGTATCAGGACTCTATCCAGATTAAAAGTCTTTAGTAGAAACATTAGGCACAGCATGATGGATGTGATAACAACTGCATGTGCATACCTCTTAAGATAGTTGATCATATTCATCACCAATGATATGTATGTTTCAAAACATTTAAAACGTTTTTCTTAATGATATTAAATGATCGATTTGTTTAGGACATCTTAAGATTTGTCGGAAATAATTTAATAAATCAGACTCCTTTAATAAATTTTATTTAATAACTAGTACAGACGCGTTGGATTTACTCGCAACGCATCTGGCAGTGCTAAAGATTCTATCTGAATGACAGACTATTATAAGAGTTGCTTTTTTCTTGTTTGCTACTCTTAAAATCTCCTTACATGGTTTTCCTTTAGCTATTATCCTTTCAGCCTCCATATTCCCTAGGATTTCATCCAATCTCTCATCAATCCCGTCGATGTCTTCCGATTTCTTGACTAAGTGTAGTACCGTTAGGTTTTTGCAAAACCTCGTATAGTTGTATATGTCACCACAGATTTTGGATGGCTCTACGGCATATATAACGTTTTTAAACACGTCACCTTTTCCCCTTAGAACCAAAACCGGAATGCTCGAAACATCGACTATGTCTCCAATTCTTGGACTGTTTGAAGTTAAAAATATTGCTGAGACGTTTTCAATTCCCGCAAGTCTCAGAGTTTCAATTACGGGGTTTCCGAACACTATTCTGTACTTTGCCCGTACTCCCATTCTATTGAGTTCTCCCACGATTTCTTCCAGCTCAGGCTTTATGGACTCTTCCTCAGATCTTATCATATCCTTAGCTGTTAATCCCACAAAGAAATCCGTATATTCCACAATTGTCTCATCTATAACGTATAATAGAACCGCTTTCTTAACACCGAATCTTGTTAACGTGCTAAAAAAATCTCTGACAGGGTTTAAAAATAAAATCTTATTGAACATTTACCTAGAAGACCCAGCAGAACTTGCTCTAGCGCTCGATATCCATTTGTGCAGACCCGGCATTCCCTCCTTGCTTATGATCTCCGCAACCTCCTTTTTCAGGGATGTGATCTTAACCAGATCCAGAACGCAGTGCGCGAAGTTTCCGTGAATTATCGACCAGTATATCGCGAGGAGAACTACTCCGAACGTCGCAAGTATTATTGCCATTAGGGGATCTGTCTTGGCTATGTGAGGAATCGAAGTTACGAACTTCGGCCAAGCTGCTGGATCTCTGAAGAGAAGATAGTAGTTTATCCCGGTAATCGCTCCGAAGAGAACGGTCTTAGGAATTAACCTCTTCTTATGTCCCGGACTTACCAAGGCCTGTGTTAAAACTCCTGCTCTCGAGAGAGTTCTTCTAACGCTTATCATCGGAATTAGAACTATCGGTGTAACGGATAGAAATGCAGCCGTCATTATGGGCAAGACCAGAGAATCTAAAACAGACCTTATGGTGGGATCTAGGCTTATCCATCCTAGATCTACAAGATATCCAGGTACAGCGCAAGCCCTGCTCACAGTTACGAGAAGCATTACAACTGCCATTGCCAGTTTGATAAAGTACTGTCTGACGTAAGTTGTTCCGACTGCACCTATCTGCACACCTATTAAAGAAGCAGCCAGTATGAGCGTCGTCATTCTGAAGTCCACAGCACCTACCATATACGCCCAAGTCCAAGTACCAGTTGACCCCATTACAAATGCTATTCCGAGCTCAGTTCCGCTTGCAACGAAGCTAGGAGCACCAATTATATATATCATCGATGGAACCCCTATGAATCCTCCCACGGCAATTGTTGCTGCAAGAAATCCTGTTCCAAATCCTGTAGGAATTGTTAACCACAGAGACTGTGTTCTTCTGGCAACTTTGAAGTGTATCATTGGAGGTATCCTGAACTTCTGCTCGAGCTTCATTGCAAATCTAGGTTCTGTATCTTCAAGACCGTATTTTCTGGCTTTTATTACATCTCTCAAACATATGGCAGCAACAGTCGGCAGTATTATTATGAAGGCCATACTTACGTAGAGATTTGTTCCCGTGACACCTAATGCCATTAGAATTAACCTCTGAACGTATATGCCGACCTGAACACCTACTATTGCCGATAAGGCCATTAGAGTTGCTAGCTTCACATCCAGATGACCAATTTTGGCCCTTCTCCAAGCTCCTATCATCGCCTTCGGGAACTTGTGGCACATGTTAGATGCTATCGCAATTGGACCAGGAGCGCCTATGGACATCATCCCAGGCGTTAGAACGAAGGCTCCTCCTGAGCCTATAAAACCGCTTAGCAGACCACCGAAGAATCCAAGTGCCAATAGAAATAAAGCCTCGAATGGTCCTATCTGTATGAACCATTCTGGACTCATCGACTCTATACCGGCTGGAGGCAATCCTCCCCCTATAACACATCACCTCCGAACCAAATCCTTACACAACAAGATCATTACTTGACGAGCAGAATCGGAGCTTTTGCCTCCTTTGCAACCTGTTCTGAAACGCTACCGAGAAGAATCTTCTTAAACATTGAAAGTCCGCGAATGCACATAACTATTAAATCGGGGTTTAGTTCTCTTTCAGCCCTTAAAATCCTCTCAGCGGCAAACCCGAAATGCATGTCCAAGAACTCAACATCGATTCCTGCTGACCTTATCTGCTTAATGCACGCATCAACTATGTTTTTGCCCTCTCTCCTAAGCCTTGCAAACAGTTCCCTTTCAACGTTTTCTGGGACAACCGGCGGGACTTCCATGTCAACAGCGTAAAGAACATATATAATCGCATCGTTTCCCTTCGCTATGCGAATCGCCGTCCTAGTAGCCTTCTCGTAATCAGCATCGTTTCTAATGATGAGCAGGATCTTTGAAATTCTCGGTAATGATGTGATAGCACCATCAACCCCAATCTTCTTACCAACCTCTATCATACTCCCACCACCTCTAATTGATACTAGTCTTTTTCAAAAATAAATTTTTTGGTTGTCGATTAATATTTTTTAATAAATAATATTATTTTTAATATTTGATCAGAAGAATTTTGAATGCTATTGCATTGTGCTGTATATTCATAAAAGAACAGTATTCTTATGTCATTTTAATAATTCTTAGGGATAGATGAAGTAGAAGAAAGTCTTAAGTAAAAGTACGACAATACTTATGATTAATGATAAACAGCGAAAAGTTTAAAGAGATAAAGAGGATATCAATTGCGCTCGATCCCGATATGTTTAACAGATTAAAGGAACTAGCTAGAAATAGAGGCCAAACTATATCCCAGATTGTAAGATCTGCGATTATGGATATACTCGAATCCGAATTTAGGGGTAATTCAAGAGAATTGAACATTTACGCTGACTTTTTATCTGCCGGTGAGCACGTTATAGTTAGCGCTGAACTCTGGGTCGAAATGCTGAGAGAACTCGAAAATTCCGCATCTAACAGGTTTTGGGAATCTGTTGAGGATGAGGGGTACAGAAGAGGTCTATACTACAAGAGTATAGGTCTGAACAGTTTAAGAGATATTCTAAACCATCTCAAGTATAAAAACTGGTTCAGATTGAAGATAACAAAGAACTGCTACATGCTAATACTCGTAACTTCAAATGTAAGAAAGTTCTTGATGAAATACCTGACAGGAATACTCAAGGCTTTAAGAGCATCTGTAGAAATAAGTGAATTTGAAAGATACATACTCATCATGGAGGATAAGTCCAGCTGATGTATTATTTTTACCCCGCTTGTGGATTAGCACTAGTCGGAAGTATATGACTATTGGATACATTCCGAAATCGTTTATGAAATCTGATGAGTCACGATGCACATAGTTCCGAATTTTTTTCTCATTATTAAAGCTCGAGTAATTCGTATTTAAGCTCAGATTGAAGATTTATGAAATTTATAAAAATTACGTAAGATTTAGACATCCTTACGTCATCGATGTTTGAGTATTAATAGGAAGATTTATCTGAATAAGTCCGAATAGATAAGCGATTTGATTGAAATCCGGCAATGGAGCATTAGGTATGTAGAAGCTGAAAACGTAAGGTTAAACTATTGAGTGTTAGATATAGAGGATATGATCGGCAGGATATACTTCGTTGAAGTTTCAAAGGGTTTCAAAAACGAGAAGCTGAGGGGAAAGACATTCGTAGGTGAACTTAAAGATGTCGGAGTCTACGATGGTATACTCTGCTTAGGCTTCAGAGGAATTGAAGGTTTGGATGGTGATGTCTACTTAAGGATAACGGATATAGTCAGAATGATCGAGTTTAAACACATTGAATGATCTATTTCTCAAATTTTTACTCGAGGAAAAAGGTGTGAATACCAGAATGTTACTTTAACCGTCTGATCATAATTTCACTCACACAATTGGTGTATAACTAAATTATACAATAAAATTAATATTTTTTTATTAGCCTATTATGCTCATCAGCTAAGGTTAAATCCGGTAGTTCCAAACATTCATGAGCAGATTAATGAAACGTGAACTGCTAAACGATTCTGATAAACTCATCTCGCTCAAATCTATATATTTCTATATCGTGGTATTCTGAAATCTCTAAAATTTTTTGTTCCTGATTCTTTAGAATTTCCTCACAAAATGCAAGGGAGCTCTGCCCTTCAGGGCGGAGAGGGATTAGGGTAGGA
>CAYYFC010000005.1:0-4121 GCA_964471215.1 uncultured archaeon
GGGAATGAAGGTTGGTGTGTATTTTAGGATAAATTTGCACATCTACCAGACCCCATTGCCTCACAGTTCTCTGAACGGTCGGGGTGCATTAAGTGTTACGGAGTGTCGCTAAGAAAACCTCGATCTTCACAGTAGTTCCGAAAGTTAGCAATTAGGCTAACCTAAATATGGTTCAAAATTTTTATTTGATTTTGAAATCATCTCTGAGTCTTTATCTGATTAAATATTCCACTTTCGGATCTACTATTCATAGCGGGGATGAATTAGGGGAGTTTTGTGGTTAGTTTTATATGATTTATCGAAGTCTAGTGGGAAGGGAAGTCAGCCAAGCAAGGGGAAATGTGGCCCACTCCCTAATGAAGGTGGGTTTAACAGAGTGCACCCCGTGCATATCCTATGAGGATATGCATAAACCTCCCCGCTAGAATCCTCGCCTTAAACAGTAGATGACAAAGTTGGCAATCAAGTTTATAAATTTTATAAATACTTTAAATACTTAATTGCCAAAAACTTGAACTTTGTAATCTACTGTTCAGCGCGGGGAGGAGTCAAACTGATTTAAAATTGCTTAATGTTAATCTCTTAAATCGAAGACGGCGTCGAACTCAAATACATCTCATGATAGCGAAAGTTATTTAAACCATGCTACTTACTGACACTGTGTTCGAGGAGGATAAAATACTGATAATCAGCAATATTGGCATTGAGGGCTACTCGGTTCTTGCGAGATTGGCATCCAACTACGATAAGGTCATCTGGATCTCATCAAATCCGTACATACCTTTCAGGATATTGAAGTCCTACAAGATCGACAAATTCGAATTGTTCGGATTTTATTCAAGATTTGGAAAAGCTATAAATCCTTTAAATTTAAATGAGATAAGTCTAGCTATTTCGAGATCGGAAGAAGAGGATTCGTGCATTATCATATCGTGCATATCGGAGCTGATAATGTATCACGGTGTCGGCAAGATATATCATTTAATACTTAACATAATAAGCAGTGTCAAAAAGGTTCTGGGACTAATAATAGACGGTGCGCAGGATAGAAGGGATGAGATACTAATTTCAACACTTTTCGATGCTGTTTTCAAGCTTGAGAAAAGGATTATAAATGGGACTAAGAGTGTAAGGCTCATACCTGAAGTATACGTTCACAGCCGCGTAGAAGATTTCGATATAGTATACGATGATAGCAACGTAGTCAAACTTACATCTACACATTAAGCTTTCCCAACTTTATCCGTGAATTTTAAAAATTTTTAAGCTTGTTCAACCCTTCGCAACACCTAAGGGTAATAATCTTGCTACCAGTTTTGAAAGACCTGCTCTGTGAACAACTTCAACAACGTCATCGCTCTTCTTATAGGCTTCGGGTGCCTCCTCTGCAAGCAGAGCACCCTGGGTAGCTCTAACGTAAATTCCCCTCTTCAGCAGCTTATCCCTGACAGCAGTACCCTTAAGTCTTCTCTTCGCCTCCGCCCTGCTCATAACCCTTCCACTTCCGTGACATGTGGAACCGAACGATTCCTCCATTGCCCTCTCGGTACCTACAAGAACGTAACTCGGCGTTCCCATGCTTCCTGGAATTAAAACAGGCTGCCCTATATCCCTATAATCCTTCGGTATATCAGGATGATTCGGGCCGAAAGCTCTTGTCGCACCCTTTCTGTGGACACATACCTTCTTTTTCTCTCCATCTATCCTGTGGACCTCGAACTTCGCGATGTTGTGAGCAACATCGTAAATCAACTCCATACCTAGGTCCTCCTCGCTCATCCTGAACACCTTCTGAAATGTCTCCCTTGTCCAATGCGTTATTATCTGTCTGTTGCACCATGCGTAGTTTGCACTTGCAGCCATTCCTCCGAAGTAGTCCTCACCTTCCCTACTCTTTATAGGCGCGCACGCGAGCTGTCTGTCCGGCAGGCTTATCCCGTATTTTTTAACGGCCCTGTCAAGAACAACCAGGAAGTCTGAACAGACCTGATGACCCAAGCCTCTGCTTCCGCAATGGACCATTACCGTTACAAGACCCTCCTCAAGTCCCATTGCCTTAGCAGCCTTTTCATCGAATATCTTATCAACGTACTGTACCTCGAGGAAGTGATTCCCGCTTCCAAGAGTTCCAAGCTGAGGCCTACCCCTCTCCCTGGCCTTTCTGCTTACAACTTCTGGTTTTGCACCTTCCATTGCACCGTTCTCCTCGCAGTGCTTCAAATCCCTTTCGTATCCGTATCCGTTTTCTATTGCCCATTTTGCTCCGCTTACAAGTATCTCGTCAAGCTCGCTGTCGCTAACCCTAAGCCTTCCCTCGCTTCCAACTCCTGAAGGAACCGCAACAAAAAGCTCGTCTATTAGTTCCCTTATCTTCGGTCTTACCTCGTCTACAGTCAGATTCGTCCTTATGAGCCTGACACCGCAGTTGTGGACGACTATTCCATTTGCTATGAAGTTATGTGCCTCGTGAAAAACTCCTATATCATAAAATTTCCTGCTACTCGGTTTAATCTTTTTAACGTCCACAACCCTGTCGAGGACAAATCCCCCGCTTAGTCCGTACTTTTTCCAGAACTCATCGAGCGTCAAAGACTTCTCTTTTCTCCTTAGATATTCCAATGCAATCAAACCAAATTCCTTCTTCTCCCTGGAATACTCGTATCCTATCCTCGCCAAGAACTCCGTAACACTTCTCTCATCTGTTATCGACAGCTCGTATCCGTTCACGCTGCACGATATTCCGAATTCTTCAAGCATATCTCTGACATCGTACAGGAGTTTTTGTCTCCCTAATCGCATCAGGATCTTCACGCTATTACCGCACAACGATATTTCAGCGCATGCACCGAACAAACCGGCCAGGAAGTTTCTCCTGATCCACTTAGGAGAAGTTTTTATCCATTCAGGGATGTTTTGATCTTCAGAACCCTTCAGTCCCAGAGCATTCATGAAGCATGCAAAATGCTCGGAACAAATGCTTATCAGGCTCTCATTTCCATTCAGGTGACTGACATGTATTTCCCCTATCCCAAGCGATCTCAAATCGTTTACAATTTCTCCCTCATCCTCAAAACGGCAACAGATTCTTACCGAAGATTTACAGCATGATCCCCTTGCAATTGCGAACCCGATTATCCTCGCAATTACACCAGTTCTCCTGTCGCTTGTCCTAAGGGGTACTAGATTCTTATCCTTCAGATACTCAGATATCTTCTCATCGAAATCGTTCTCATCAACTACTGTTAGATCCACCTCCTCGTACTCCACACCCTCAAACGGATAAACTACAACATATTCTCCCTTTCTTATTTCGGAAAGCTTTTTATAACCATTTTCGGTTAGAACGGGGTGATCGTAACTTCCCTCAAGCTCCCTTCCACCTTCAGTCCTTATCTTTATTGCAAACTCATCTGCATTTCTTTCTGATATGAACGAAATCTCAGAACATTCGTTATGACCTTCAGATATGTCGTAAACCCTTAATTTTTCCGATTCTATTTCCCTTACAAGATCTTTTACTTCTATCCAGTAACCGTTATCGGATAGAACCCTTGTGTTTGAAGACAGACAGTTTATATCGAAACCAACTCCACCAGGACTTACTATTCCATCTTCGATGTCAAATGCAGCAACTCCGCCTATTGGAAATCCGTAACCGACGTGCACGTCGGGCATTACAAGCGATGCTACCTGTATTCCTGGCAACGTCGCAACGTTTGCAGCCTGTTCTAAAGCATCCCTTTCAAGGAGCTGCATGAGCTTTCTGTTTATGTACAGATATGCTGGTACTCTCATTCCCTTCTTGTATCCCTTCGGTAATTCCCATTTGCAGTCCGTTATTTTCCTCAAAATGTCTTCAAATCCCATGTTATAAGATAGGCGTTTGGATTTTTAAGACTTTAGAATCTTATAAAAAATTTTTTAAATTTAAATTGAGATCATTTTAAGACACATCATATGTTTAACCGAATTTCTCAAGGCCTTTTTTAGGGGCAGAAACTGTAGCATTTCAAAACCTTTAAAGGATTTAAAATCGTTTTCCGTTTAAAAAATGAGGCAAAATGGATTAATTTAGAATTGAAACTGGAAACTCTGGGATTTTACCTCCTTCCCGCACTGAG
>CAYYFC010000005.1:4221-48547 GCA_964471215.1 uncultured archaeon
TTGGGCGCGTTTTTCTTCAAAAACTCCTCTATAGATTTCTTTATGTCTTCAAGATTCTGACATACAAATGCGTTCGATCCAACTGGATATCCTCTCGTCATGCACGATGACAGAGCTATTATATCCGCACCTTTTTCTATGAGGGTCTTTACGTTCGATGAAACCTTTTTTCCCGGACAGCCGCCGCACGTTATTAATCCGATCAGTTCTACATCAAGTCCCTTAAATGCACCCTCTCTTTCCTTTATAGCCTTTATACAGCTCGAAGCCGGACAGAACTCCGCTACTATAGCACATCTCACAATTCCAACCTTTAGCATATGGAGAATTGAAATAAAAATTTAAAAAATTTTCTAATTTATTTAACATAATTTTTTATGAGAAATTATGGTTTACCTTTACTCCCGTACCTCAGCCCTTCTTCTTAAGCTCTTCAATTCTCTTCTTTATCTCCTCCAGCTCCTCTTCTAGACCTTTTCTGATTTCCTCAAGATATCTGAGTTCTTCCTCAGGTGACACGCCAGGTATGTACGGTGGATATCCCCAGTAGAGCCAGGGCCATCCCCAGTACCACCATCTAGCCCATCCAGGTAATCCTGTTATCCAGAACCACCATCTCCATCCCCATCCTCTTCCCCAACCCCAAGGCATTTATATCACCTCCTCAGAAACCGTAACTGTTCCGTTACCAGAATCTTCCTCTAAATCTGAATCTTCTTCTCCAGAATGCAAAAGGTGCAATTCTCCACATGAGTCCAAACCATCTGCCCCCGAAAGGTGGCCACACAAATCTGTTCATGAATCCAGGCATTCCGAATCCTGAGCAGAACCCTGCCGCTCTTCCTGTTCTGGGTCCAAATCCCCAAGGCCCAGTCCTATCACCCCACGGCATATTGAATTATAATTCATAAAGCTATATAAGATTTTCGGTATCCCGAAAAATTCTATTGCGATCAAATCATTTATAACGTTTTAAAACTTAGCCTTTTTATGGATGATATCAAGAAGATAATCGATGAAGCACTAAAACTTGTAGTACCTGCAGAAGAAGAAAGGATTAAAGCAAGAAAAGCTGAAGATGAGTTGAAAAAGAGACTAGATGATGTGTTAAAAGATTATCCCGGACTGGAATACAGATTTTTGGGAAGCTATGCCAGAGACACATGGCTTAAGGGAAATCTCGAAATAGACGTTTTCATATTGTTCCCGGAGGAAACATCGCTGGAAGATCTCGAAAGGATCGGTATTGAAATAGGAAAGTCCGTTGTTGACAGGTATGAGTTCAGGTTTGCATCCCATCCATACGTTCACGGAACAGTTCTCGATGTAGAAGTGGATATCGTTCCCTGCTATAAATTGAAGTCCGCTGAAAGGATAAAATCTGCAGTCGATCGAACTCCCTTCCATCATGACTGGCTTAAGGATAGGATAAAGGGTAAGGAAAACGATGTAAGGCTCCTGAAAAAGTTTCTGAAATGCGCTGGAATATATGGAGCTGAGTACAAGATCAGGGGATTTTCGGGATATCTTTGTGAGCTACTGATTATATTCTACGGTTCGTTTTTAAATCTAATAAGAAACGCGATAGAATGGACTAGAAACACTGTTATCGACGTATTGAACAACAGGGTATACAGAAAGAAGGGATACGGTTTCTTCGTAGTAGATCCCGTAGATCCGAAGAGAAACGTAGCAGCAAATCTAAGCATAGATAACCTTGCAAGGTTTGTCGAAAGGTGCAGGAGGTTCCTTGAAGATCCATCTATATCATTCTTCATAGAAAGAGAAGTCCGTGCGCCTGACGAAGAATACATAAGGAATGAAATAGAATTCAGAAGGACCGGATTGTATCTTATAAGGTTTAGAAGACCGAAAGATGTTGTCGAAGATAACCTGTATCCTCAGCTTGAAAAGGCCACTAGGAGGATAGAAGAATTCCTTAAGAGCCATGATTTCATGCCCATAAGATCTCACTACTTTGCAGATGCCGATAGATGTTACATCGTGATCGAAACATGCGTTCGTGAACTGTCAAGGATAAGAAGGCATATGGGCCCACCTTTCGAAGATGGGATAAACGTAAAGAAGTTCCTGTCAAAGGACAGAAGATACGGACATTTTATAGAGAACGGCAGATACTGGACTCTTGTTGAAAGGAAATTCACAAGACCTGATGAGGCGATCGAATGGGTAATAAAGAATGAGTGGAAATCCCTCGGAAAAAATGTTGGAGAGAGTCTGAGGGATTATTACGAGATATTGAAGGGTGTGGAAGTACTGAAAATAGATGATGAGGAATTTAGGAAAAATCTGGTCGAATTCCTATGCCTGCTAGATATGTAAATGATTGTTTTCTCAACTCTTACTCCTTCTCCTTATCAGATCAATTGCCTCGATTGCGGATTCTCTAACATCCCCGTTCTCCTTCAAAAGTTCTTCTAAAAATCTTATGTCCTCCTCATCACCTATATATCCCAGAAGCATAGCCGTATCCTGTTTAATCCTAGAATCATTGCTTTTTAAATGCTTTCTTATCTCACATTTCAAGGGTTTTATGAGATCTGGCCTCTCCTTAAATATCTGATCAAGCACAATCATGGATCCTAATCTTACGGGAAATTCCCTATGCGCTATGTACTCCGCCAGTGTTTTCAAGCAGTTCCGATCTCTATAAGCCAGATCTTTTACATCATCTACCGACCCATTTATTAAAAGAATTCTAATGTATTCTCTTTTATCTTTATCTTTTATCAATCTTCTTATCTCCTCCTCGTCAACGTAACAAACAAGTCTTATTTCATCGTTGATGATAACCGTTGGAGCAGATTTTATACCGTATTTCTCAATTGTATCCGGTAAAAGACTGACATCTATTATCTTCACCTTGACGCGTGGGTTTTTCACAGCAATTCTGTTCACGTTTTCGACGACTCTTGCGCAGTGGGGGCATGAAGGTGCTATGAACACCTTTATATCTGCCGATAGGTTTTCAAAGCATCTTACATTTGACAACATCTTAACAGTCTTTAAAAACGGTTCGAATTCATTTCCTGTAGGTATGGCGTGATAAGTTATCTCAACGTCACCCCTCCTTATAACAACCGTGGGTACTCCATCTCTTCTCAAAAAACTGCACGTGATCTTCTCGCTGAGATTGCAGATTTGCCTAACAAATTCATCGGAATTTATCGATATTATCTCAACCGGTTCTCCGAGCTCTCCGAGTATCTCCCTCGCAGTCTTCAATTCTGCATCAGTCAACATGTCTTGTTACACCTCTACCTTGGGCTTTATCCATACTCCGCTCTTACCGACTATCGATCCCTCTACGACGCAGCCCTCCTCCATGAAAACCCTTTCGGCCTTTATATATCCGAACACGGTGCTCCTGTTTTTTACGTATACATCCCTTCCCTCAATCGCCCCATGGATCTTGCTACGATCTATAAATATGTCCAGACCTCTCAGGCTACCGTATATCTCGCAGTTATCCGCGTTTATATTTCTGGCCCTTATATTTCCCAAAACCCTGCTTTCCCTTATCAGAACATCCTTACTCGTCTTTATCGTTTCCATGTTAAGCACAGAGTTCTCAGGTACCTCCAGCGGAGAGACGAATTTCTCCTCCCCAAACAGCTTTTCTATATCCTCTATCCTACCTATCCTCAATAGCTCGAGTATGTAAAGAAATAGGAATATTATTATTGGCATAGGATCCTGAATTGTAATCAATCCCTTGGCTTCAAAACCATTTTTAATTCTGACATTTCTTCCTATCTCAAGATCCCCATAAACTGTAAGTCTTCCGTTTATTGATGTGAATTCTCCTATATATGCATCTCCCTTGCTTATAACGTTACCCTTAACGTTGCACCAGGCACCTAGTCTGACCTCCTCTCTTCCGAACAGATCTCCCTCTATTTCTACCCTCTCACCCACCACTATCTTCTTGGCATTTATACCGTAACCTATCTTCGAGTTCGAACCTATTAGGACATCTCCATCGACTACTATGTACCTCTCTTCAAACCTCGTATTGCTGGGAATTATCAACTTCTCGAGCATACTAAGCACCAAACTTCTTTGCCTTATTAATTAAATCCATCACTATGTTTATTAAATCTAATCCACATATTCTGCAAAGCCCTCCCTTATAAGCCTTAAGCTCGGAGAACTCATCTACGTCATCTCTCCTGACATCCTCGTAAACGATCGTTATTGGAACGGGATCTGCGGTGTGATCCCTTATATTTACGGGCGTGGAGTGGTCTGCCGTCACTATCAGGCACACCTTTGAGAAATCTAAGTTTAAAAGCAGCTCAAGCTCTTTATCGAGTTTCTCTATAAACTCCCTTTTTCCTTCAAAATCCCCATCATGTCCGAACTCGTCCGTGGCTTTGAAGTGTAACAGGACGAAGTCGTATTCATCCAAAGCCCTTATCGCCCTCTCAACCTTTGCCCTTATATTCGTGTTTCTGTCACCAGTCGCACCCTCAACCTCGAGCACATCCCCTCCTAAAATCCTTCCAACACCTTTTATCAGCGCAGTTCCTGATATAATTGCCAATTTCATACCAAATCTATCCTTAAATGAAGGTATATGAGGCATGACACCAGCTCCTCTTAGCAAGAGGACATTGGCCTTTAATAAACCATTCTCTTCTCTTTTAAGATTTAACGGATGGTTTTCGAGTATTTCATGGGTTTTTTCAACGAAGTAATTCACTATTTCGGCAGTCCTCCTTGCATTCTCATCGTTAACGGTTGGAAAACATCTTTTAACCTTCTTCCCTATCCCTTTTGGATCTACATCCGTTATCTTATCCGACAGATTCTCTCCCCTCAGAACCAAGGCCGCTCTGTGACCCGTTCCCCTTTTAAATATGAATTCAACATTGAAGTCGCTAAGGTCTAGTTCATCGTTTATCGCTCTGACGAAATCATCTGTATCCCTTATCCTCCCAGCTCTCCTATCGATAACTACTTTGTCGAAGATGCAACCATCTCCCCTAACAGTTCCGAAGTTCACCCTAAATGCGACATCTCCCGGTTTTAATTCAATACCAACACCGGCAGCCTCGATTGGACCCCTACCGCTGTAATATTTAAATGGATCGTAACCGAGTAATGCAAGATGGGCTGTATCGCTTCCAGGTCTTATTCCGGGTCTTATAACATCCATTATACCGTTTATACCCATTTTTGCAAGTCTATCAAGGTTTGGTTTATTCGCACAGCTTAACGGAGTCCTGAAGCCTCTATCGGACACTCCGTCTATGATAACCAATAAAATCCTCTTCATCCATCCCGATATTTTGGAGGTTTAAAAAATTTTGCTAATACTCCTCCTCTTCAAAATAATACTCTCCTTCCTCAAATTCCTCGAATTCTTCCATCTCCTCCTTACTCTCTTCAAGCTCTTCAAGATCGTATTCCTCATTAGTGTCCAAGCTCAAAAACTTACCGCTCTTATATATGAATATTGAATTGCAGAGCTTACATTTAACCTCCATTTCTTCATAAAGATCTCTAAGTTCTATTTCTTCCCCACAGTGCGGACATCTTATCAACTTTACTACCATCTTTTGAAGCATTAACCTTATAGATTTAAGCTTTTCCTCATGAGATCTCGTATACATAAGGACCTGGACATATAAAAGATCTATAAAAAATCTGGAAAACGAACTTCTGTCGCGCAGAGTCCTTAAACTGCGACCTGGACGATCATCATAGAAATGCAGTTTGCGACTTGTATCTCTCCGTTTCATCCAATTTATTCTGAAGGACGATGGCCTATGCAGCTAGGTAATCGGCGGACTTGATAAAATTCAATCAAAAGCTCTTAAACCTTAACAAACGACCAATAAGGCTGGTTTAAATCCATAAACGGATTATATCGCTTTCCGGTCACCATGGATAAGACCGGATATGTGCTCTGTCAGGGCTCACATCAATTAACGACCAAAGCCGGGAATGCTTAAACCGGACGGATTTTTAAGATTTCAAAAAATCTGCCAGATGAGTTTTTTCTTTAATAAGATTTTCACATAAGTCTGTTTGGAAAAAGATTAAAAATATCCGAAATCCTTAGCAGCATTAATTCGATGTCATAATCTCAAGCGATGATAAAAGACACACGTCTTCAGATAAAATGCAATTGCATTCTAATTTTTTAAGATTAAATAGCAGCTGAACACATTTAATTCTTCATTTGAAAACTTCATGACATATATGATGCTTAGAATTCTGCTCTTAAACAGTCTTTAATTTTCGGCTAGCCGAAAAAACTATATAGTATGATGGGGGAGTTGAACTTGTGTGGTGGATGAACGGTAAAGGTAGAAGAAGAGGATGGAGAAGAGGAATTGGAAAGGGAATGGGTAGGGGATGGAAGGGAAGAGGTCGAGGGAGATGCTACAGAGGGGGTAGAGGATTCGGCTGGAGGTTTTCGATTACCGAAGCGATAAAGCAACCGATAAAGAGCTTAAAAGGCCTGCTAACAAGAGAAGTCGAACCAGAAGTGCTTCAAAAGGCCGAAGAGATATACAGTCTCCTTCCGAAAAGAGATTGCGAGGCATGCGGGTACGGCGGATGTTACGAGTGTGCTCTGGCAATAGCAAGAGGCGAGGCACCCCCCGATGCATGTAAGGTTGTGGGAAAAAAGATAAAGGATAGGGTTGAAGAAATTTTAAGGAGGTGAGGTCAATGTGGTGGAGATGGAAGAGGTATCCGGGACGCGGACCATGGAGCGATTTACCGCCATGGGAAAGGCCAGGCTGGATGTTCAGGGGCAGGGGAGGAGGAAAGGGATGGTGCTGGTGGTACATTTCACAGTATCCAGATATGATACCACCCGAATATCCGCCGGCCGGATATCCCCTGTCTAAGGAAGAAGAGATAAGGATGCTAGAGGAGGAGGCCAAGCTTTTGGAAGAAGAGCTTGAGAGGATAAGGAAAAGAATTAAGGAGCTTAAGGGTGAAAAATAACCTTTTTGATCCGACGAGAATAAGTCCATTTTAGATTCTAAAGCAAGTGATTGCTAACAGCTCGGAAAAGTTCACGGCATACCCACATTTTTTATTAAAAATTTATATTATCTTGGAAATTATTTACTCCGTTGCATCAGCTCTCTGGAGAATATCTTGCTCAAAGTTCTGATTTACTAAAATTTCAACGCGTAAATATTAAATCTTCAGCATTGCGTAAATTTATTATTCTTCAAACCGAAGTTCTATTTATAGAAATTCAATAAAGGGTGTTTACAGATCATTTTAAAGATTTAGAACGCATATAACCGTTACAACAATTTTAAATACTTTATCGATGTTCGATTTTTATGGTATTCAAAAAGTTGTTAGGAAAATCGGAAAAGGTTGATGTTGAGGAATACGAAGAACTCGATTTAAGCGAATATGAAGCCGAAATAGAGAGGGAGGCAACGACATATGTCAGGGTTGCCGAGGTCACGGGAATAAGTGAAATCCCGGAGATAAGAAAGCAGATATACGAGGGAAACATAATTATAGCGGATATAGCATTCATAAAGCACGATAAACTGACTTATGAAAGGGTTATAAAGGATTTGAAACAACTGGTCGAGGATATAAACGGCGATATAGTCGGACTTGGAGACGATTACCTGATAATAACACCCACAGGGATTAAGATAGATAGGAACAAGATTAAGGGAACGAGGAGCGAATGATATGAAGTGCCCCATATGTAATAGAGATTTAAAGATAACGACAGTACTTTACAACACGCCTTTTTTCGGAAGAGTTCTTCTCACGACGATTTCCTGCGAATGCGGGTTTAAGCATGCCGATTCGATAGTATCGGATATAAAGAAGCCTATAAGGTTTAAGATCAAGATAAATAAGGATAACCTGTATACAAAGGTTATAAAGTCGACATCGGGTACGATCAGAATACCGGAAATAGGTGTTGATATAGAACCTGGACCTGCATCTCAGGCCTTCATAACAAATATAGAGGGAATACTCATGAGGGTTGAGGAGATAGTAAAAATGGCGAGGAGATGGAATAAGGAGGATGAGGAAAAGGTCAGGATATGCGACCAGATATTAAACAGGATAAGGGATACGTTGGAGGGGAGGGATGAGCTAACGTTGATACTCGAGGACCCGTTCGGAAACAGCCTGATACTCTCAGATAAAGCTTTTAGAGAAACTTTGAAGAAAGAAGAGGCTGAGAGACTAAAAACTGGAATGAGCGTTGTTGATATAACAGGGTTGAGTGAGGAGGAGTTATTTAAAATATGACTGAATTTTACATTGAAAAAAGCATTAAGAACGAAGATTTAAGTTTTAAAGAAGCCCTTGAGCTGTTCAAATTACCTTTACCCGTTTTAGGGAGAATTGCCGATGAGATAAGAAAGAAAAAATGCGGAGATCTTGTTACGTTTGTAATAGATAGAAACATAAACTATACGAACATATGCATAAGCAGGTGCAGATTCTGTGCTTTTTACGCTAGAAGTAGAGAGGATGGCTATGTTCTCAGCGAGGATGTCATATTGAAAAAGGTTGAAGAGGCGGTAAAGCTTGGAGCAACTCAGATCCTCATGCAGGGTGGAATAAACCCTGATCTCGGACTGGAATGGTTTGAGAACATATTTTCAAAGATTAAGAGGAGGTTTCCAAACGTAAACCTCCACAGCCTTTCGGCACCAGAAGTTTACTTTCTTGCAAAGAGGGAGGGTATGAGCGTAAAGGAGGTACTTGAAAGATTGAGAGAGGCCGGACTTGATTCGTTACCTGGAGGTGGTGCGGAGATTTTAAGCGACAGGGTCAGGAGGATAATAAGTCCGAATAAGATAAAATCAAGGGATTGGCTAAGGGTTATGGAGACTGCGCATAGGATAGGTATGAGGACTACAGCGACGATGATGTTCGGTCATGTGGAAAGAGACAGGGATATAATAAGGCATCTTTTTAAGATAAGAGATCTGCAGTCGAAAACAAGAGGTTTTACGGCTTTTATCCCCTGGACTTTCCAGCCCAATAACACGGAGCTTTACGAGATTATAAAGGAGCCAGCACCTGCAACCAGATATCTTCAGGTTTTGGCGATTTCGAGAATAGTTCTGCACAACATCAGGAACATACAGGTATCGTGGCTAACCCAGGGATTCGAAGTTGCCGCGCTAGGTCTAGTTTTCGGTGCCAACGATTTCGGAGGTGTGATGCTCGAGGAAAACGTTGTTAGGGCTACAGGAAAGGATTTTAGGCCGGCGAGTGTTGAGGAGATCGTCAGAATTATAAAATCGATGGGCAGACCAGCGGCTCTGAGAGATACATACTACAATATAATAAGGTTCTTCTAATCAATTCTCTCCATTCTTCTAACCTCCACTGCCTTACCTTCGCATTCAGTCATCTCTTCGCCACTCATGAGAGCCCTTCCAACCCCGATAACTCTGCTATTGTAAAATGCTATTATGTCATTCGGTCTTATTCTCTTATCCGCCTTCTTAATCCCTGCGGAAAATATCGTCCCCTTTGGCTCGAAATCTTCGATCTCAATAAAGTATACTCTCCTATCTATCAGGATTTTTGCAATGGGTATGTCTATATCAAGCATGCCGTAATTCAGATCTATCCTTGCAATTCTCCTCTCTGAATACGCCTCCAGATTCGGATATCTTCCTCTGACATCAAAATCCAGATCGAGTTCTATTCCGAACTGATATCTGAACATGTGTCTGAATATCGATTTATATAAATCGAATTGCTTTACGTCAAGTCTGTCCAATGTGTCCCTGAGCTTTTTTAATGATTCAGGAGATGTCACATCTCCAACAGAAGTCCAAATAACATCAAATCCTATTCTCTCAACAACCCTTCTGTATCCACCTTCAACGTGTGCCAGGATAGCATCAAAATCTCCCTTTTCTATGAATTCGGACAACTTCTTTGAAACAAATGATATTTCATCATCGCTCCAGTAACCTGTAACAGGAACGTCGTAATTCACGGCAGGATATGTGAGTTCAAACTCTCTCGGAACAACAAGTGGTGAAGATACAATTATCTCCTCAACTGTTTTATCGATAAAACCCCTTATCCTCTTATGAGATCTCGAAAGGGAATACGGTTTTCTGGCTGAGCATGGCAGTATCAGCAGGACGTTCCCCTCCGGTTTATAAGCCTCCAAAGCCCTCTTAAAATATCCCACAACCTCTGGTCTGCCAAAGGATTCAGATGTATTCGCGTACATCTTTGTTTTCTTGAAAATAGGATAGAATTTCTCTATGAATTCCGATTTTTCATCCAAAATTCTTAACATTGCCGTTAACTCAGGATTAAACTTCGACTGAGCTTCTATGAAGTTTCTGAGGTCCTGATTTTTTATCAAAATCCTGACAGTTTTTAATTGCTTTTCAAGAATGAACGTGTTGTGCTTCGCTAGCAGCTCCTCATCCATGTCTTCTGGACTGCTTTTATGGCATACTGGACAGTTACAGGGCAGGAACTTTAAGTCGTCCAATTTGAACTCGACGTTTTCGAGCATGTATACTCCGCTGTATGCCTTTAAAATGGGAATTATGTTGTCAACTATATCGACACCCATATACACAAGCAGGGGAAGATTTTTTGGATCTGCAATCGAAACCGCGTAAAGGGGTTTAAAACTCGATTTTCTAACTTCAATAAGTGTTTCCACGAGTTTTCTAGGGCTTAAAGTGTTCAATCCCGTTACAACTGTTATCTCCAAATCCTTACTCCTCAGAACTCTGAATCTGTACTCGTCGAAATCCTTAAGTACGTAAGGTGCGAATCCGAAGTCTATCTTATCAACGAATTCAGGTCTTTCTGTGAAATCTATCATCATCGGGGATTCGAACCTATACCCCTCAAGCTCTATCCATCCCAATCTTGCTAATCCATCTCTTCTCTCAAATCTAAACATTCGACCACCGCATTTTCAGGAACTTCCTTTAAATACTTGATCCATATCCTGTCAACCACAATTCTGAACCTCCTATCCGAATGGTAATTCAAAAATTCGTTCAGACATTTAACGGCAAGTCTTAAGGCTTCATCTTCTATAAATTCCACATCAGGTATTTCGGAATGCCCTACAGGATAAGATTCAAGCATTTCAGCCGGTACAACACCGAAAACGGGTTTTAAGTAAAAGTCTGCAAGATATCCCTCGTCTGATGAAATGACTATTTCATCCTTATCCGGCAGCTCAACTCTCAGAATTCTTTTGTAATGCCTCATAACTGCAGGCCTGTAGCAGCTCTCTACTCCCGTATACATAAATGAATGCTTTGCAGATGGATCGTACATCTCCAGAAGGTATCCATAGTTTTTTATCTGTCTCCATGCAAATAAAAGATTGGGATGACATCTTATCCTCTTTTCCACAAGTTCAAAAAGGTTCTTCTCCTTTATAGCCTGTTTTACCCTCCTTATCTCCTCAAAACTTATGTAAAGATTGTGTTCTGCAATCAACCTTTCCCTTTCATCCTTATCCATTTTTCTCAACTCTTCAGGCGTGTACTTGAGACAAACAGGGCATGAACATGGAAAATACTGCAGTTCTTCAAGTTTTTTCGTACCATAAGGTGTAAGATACCTGTCATCCTTTGCGTACAGAGCGTAAGCTGCAGAATCGAATAAATCACATCCAAGCGCAACTGCCAATGCAAAAACCATCGGATGACCTGCACCAAATAGATGAACAGGGGCGTAAGACGGTAAAACTGACTTTACGTCCAGTATTATCCTAACCAAATCGTAAAATCTATAAGTGTCCATCAAAGGAACTATTCCACCTATTGCAAATATATCCCCGTTTATCTTCATTGCCTCAAGAGCCGATTTTTTCCTTAAATCGGAGTATGTTGAGCCCTGAATCGGAAGGACTAGAAGACGGTCTTTTTTAATTTTTTCTGCCTCCTTCTCCCTTTCAATCGTAACTTCTAAATCCCTTAAAGCTGTAGTGTAATCTGCATAGGGCGGTGTAGGTACATCCAGAGGAACTATTATATCGGAGTCTATATCTACCTGAAACTCCAGTATCTCTCTATTGGTCACGTCAACATCTCCGTACGTCATGAGCTGATAGCTTCCGCTGTCAGTCATGACTGGTATGTCCACATCCAGAAGTTTATGTATTCCCTTTTCAAGGGCAAAATCTCTCAGTTCCCTCGTTTTGTAAACTATGTATGCATTCGTTATAACCATCTGAGCTCCGAATTTTTTCATATCCCTTGACGGGATAAACTCTATGTTCGGATTTATAACGGGCATAATCGTTGGAGTCTCCACCGTACCGTGCTTAGTCTTAAGCCTTCCAATTCTCCCCATTACATCCTTGTCGACTATTTCGAACGTCATAAGATCACCGTTATCAGACCTTAATCAGAAGCCATCCATTTTTAACCCTTGGAAATCTTACCAAAACGTACTCACCACTCACCTTTTTCCCCTTCAATCTAAACTTTATTAATTTATCCCTCCTCTCGATTAAATCGTACTCGCCCTTGTCCCATATCTCAACCCTTCCCTTACCGTAGCCGAAGGGTATTACACCTTCAAAATCCATGTATTCTACGCTGTGATCATCAACCTGAATTGCCAGCCTTTTTTCTCCCTTTTTCGGAAATCCTTTCTTTATAACCCAGCTCTTTGCAACCCCGTCCATTTCAAGTCTGAAATCGAAATGATGACCTGCCTTCTCAGCCCAGTGCTCCTGAATTACGAACTTCATTGTAATCGATGTCTATTCGTCGATAAATAATCCTTACAGAAAACGGAATTATAAAAAAATATATATTCATGCGTTTCAGAGCTGATCAAACGTCAGTATCTTGACGCTTGTCGGTATCTTCACGACATTTCCGAGCCTAACACCAACAAGGTAAGATATATCTTTTTTTGCAGCAAGATCAACCAACCTCTGCGTTATTACACCGTCAAATACTATGGTTGATGCCTTTGTGTTCTCCGACTTTAGTATTCTCACGAGATCCCTCACCGGTACTTCCTTAATGATTTCTAGATTTTTATTAAGTATCCTTGCAACGAGTTTTCCTTCTATTTCCTTAACGTGCTTTTTAAGTATGCTTATTATATCCCTCTTCTCCTCTTCCTCCTTCCTCTCCTCTTTTTCCTCCCTTCTTCTCGCTATGTGCAGCTGCTCAATCGGTACTTTATTCCTCAAAGCTTTTATTATCTCCTTTTGCGTCAGATCCTCAACACCCTTACCCTCCGGTGCCCTGGCTACGTAGTCTATATCCGCAACCTGCAACAGCTCCTTTAATATTAGATCTCCTCCCCTGTCACCATCGAGAAATGCAGTTACGGTCTTTTTTTTGCAGAGTTCTATTATGGTTTTCGGTATATTCGTACCTTCGACTGCAATAACGTTCTTAATTCCATGCTTTAATAGATTTAAGACGTCTGCACGCCCTTCAACGACTATTATCGCATCAGACTCATCCACTGCAGGTCCTGCTGGGAGTTTTTCTGGGCCATATTCAATTATTTCCTCGGCCCTAACTGCCTGTTTTACGAGCTCAACTATCTTTTCAGACTCTATCTCTGGTTCCTCGAAGAGTTCTCTCAGTATATCCTTGGCCCTTTCAATTATTTTTTTTCTCTTACTCGCCCTAACATCCTCTATTTTCGTAACCTTAATTCTGGCAGAACAGGGACCGACTCTCTCAATCGTTTCCAGAGCTGCTGCCAGTATTGCCGTTTCGATTTTGTCAAGACTCGAAGGAACCTTTATCTCTCCGTAACTCTTTCCACCCTTACTCTCTATTTTAACCTCAATTCTACCTATTCTACCGGTCTTCTGTAATTCTCTTAAATCCAAATCATCTCCCAGTAAACCTTCGGTTTGACCGAATATAGCTCCAACGACATCTGGTTTCTCAACAACCCCTTCAGCTATAATTTCGGCATGTATGAGGTATTTTGTCGTGTCGCTTGGCGCTTTCATTTTATCACCCTTGTCTCTTGTTTTCAAAGGACTACATCTTCATAATTTAAATAGTTATTTATGTCATTTTTCTGAAAATTTAACCTTATATAAATCATTTTCTTCTAAGTAACACGACTCTGCTAACCTTAGATTCATCGACAATATCGTAATCTATCATTTTTGATAGAGACCTCGAGATTTCTAGGACGTAATCGTGATCGGGCATAGCCTCTTTAGGCAGTCTCAATCTAGAATAGCCCAGGTACATATACGCCTTGACCTCAATGAAATCCGGTGAGGCCTTATTTATTAAACTGACAAATCTTTCGGGCTTATCGTTGTAACCCTTTATAACCGTAAGCCTTATGACTGTTCTGCAGTTTTTCTGACTCATAATCCTAAGAGATTCGTTTATTTTTTCCCAGTGGTTCCTGATGGGTCTGTTGAGTTTCATATGACTGCTCTCATCATAAGCCGTTAAGCTTATGTAGAGCTGTGTGGGGTTAACCTTTTCAATCATGTCCGGATTTGTTCCATTTGAAACAAGAAATGTCGTAAAACCTCTTCTCTTATACTCCTCAATTAACCCATCCAGATACGGGTAAAGGGTTGGCTCTCCTATCAGACTTATAGCTACCTGGTTCGGATTGTAAGCCTCTTCCAGCTTTTTCTTATCTACCTCCTCATTACCCCAGAATCCACTCAGCTGTTTTCTCTGAGCTTTTATGCTCTCCTCAACTATGAACTCCGGGCTGTCCCATCCCTCCACTTCCTTTAAAAGTTCAAGAGGTCGCCAGCAGTGAATGCAATACTGGTTGCACATCAGAGCTGGTGTCATCTGGAGGCATCTGTGGGATTTTATCCCGTAAAACTTCTGTTTGTAACAAACACCTTTATTCTTCAAAGATCTTTTGAGCCAGAAGCATGGCTTTACTGCTGAGTGCTTGCCAACTATCTCGTATCCCTTAAGATCTTTAAGCAATTTCTTCGGGATATTTATCATATCATCTCTCTTTGCCCTGAAGTGTATATAAGGGTTATCGGATTTGTCAATCCCGCGTTCTTCCCGATCAGATAAATCCGATTTGGAGGATTTCGCAAATCAAAAAGATATATGCTGTCGATTGTTACTTTAAGTCCTCGTATTATCAATTCAAAGTTCCTCATAAATCCTGCAGATATACCCGATGGAAAATGCAAATTCAGATTTTTTTATTTCCTCATCACCGCTCGGGAGGGGAGTAATTCATCACGCATCAGCCTAGGGCACGCTCATCATCGCGGCTCGGTCCCCGTAGGCCTCATCATCTTAAAGCTTAATGCAATTGTTTTTAAGCATTGAAGATATCAACGTTATGTAAATGTTCCGCTCAGAATAAACGGAACTTCTGCACATGGCATGTGCCTGGAGACGATACTGCTAATAACTTCCCGTCATGGTTTCATTAAGAATGCTTTTATGCACAAATCCAGTCGGATTGAGTCTTAGCACCAATTAAGTCGAGACACTTGTGACCTCTACGAGAACATAAGAATCGGAATGTGGAAGAGAAGTCTGAACTGACCTCCTCCCCTAAAGTTTGTGGGTTCCTGCAGGGGACTCCCAACTCAACTACCTCACGGTATCTTAACGGGATTTGTTTGTTTCATTAGGTTTTGACAGATCAAAACTCTAAGAAAAGATAAGATGTATGAATAAAAATGTTTTGGAATAGTTTTGAATACCTATAATAATCTCTTCAGCAAGCTAATCCCTTCCCCCCATGCTTACTTAGCAAAGTTTTGTGAACTTGAATAAATAAGATGATCAGACTAATTCTTATCTATTCCCAATTGCTCAAACTTGCACATCTAC
Organism: uncultured archaeon; assembly: GCA_964471215.1. Lineage (GTDB taxonomy): Archaea > Halobacteriota > Archaeoglobi > Archaeoglobales > Archaeoglobaceae > Archaeoglobus_B. The sequence goes on from CAYYFC010000005.1 coordinate 20,040, forward strand.
TATGATCGCAAAAGTTTAATCGGAACAAAGTGGGATCTGTCAAAATGTCATGGTTTTCTCTCTGTTTTTTCCTATGTTCAAGTCCATATATCTGCACAATTAGAACGATTTTTGTGATTGCAGCATTAGACTATTCACGGATTTGAGAAATATAGAAATAGAGATGTTAACTTAATGAAGCCATCAGCCCATAAAGATATGACGGCTTAAATCGTAAGGCAGGCTACGCGATATCAGTCGACCCGATGTACAACAGATTGATGAGTTCTAATGGAGTAGTCCGTGCTTAAGTATCGAAAATATCACGCAAGGATAATAACATATTGAATAAACTTTTTATCCTTATAATTCTTAAGGTTAAAAATGCCTGGCAGGGTAATAAGGGTTATCAGTCATAGCGAGTTCGAAGTCGAAGTTGAGGAAATATCAATCGGTGATTTAATCTTATGCGGTGATATACTAGCTATAGTTTCCTCTATACATCAAGAAGAACCCGAATACGCAAAGTATTTGGGAGAACTGGACAGAGAAGAGATAAGGAAGTTTATGCCGGATATATCCGAGGGTAAAAAGGTTGCCAGATGTATATGCCTCTGCAGAATAGATTTGAATGATATAAGGAGTACACCGAAAATAGGGGAGGAAATAGAGATAGTGAGCGATGAACTCCTGAGGAGAATTCATTATTCAAACGGAGAGTTCAGAATTCCTTACCTTATCTCGTTCATCGAGAGGTGTAAAAAGGATGTAGATTTAATTAGACTGCTCCTGAACAGATTGATGAATGTAATACCTGAAGAAAGGGATTTGATCGAGATAATACTAGCCGAAATAGAGTATACGAGGATGAAGGGTGTTGAGCTTAGATAGTCCTGTATGTTTGTCATGCAGTGTTAAAGAGAACTTTTTAAAAATATCTGTTCTAATCTGTGTGATGTTACTAATAAAAACTCAGAGGGGATTGGAATATATAGCGGCTGACCACATCAGAGATAGATTGGGTGATGTAAAGCTTGAAATTAGACCATCCGGTTATCTAGGCTTAATTCTCGTCCATTCTGATGAACTGGATAAGATAAAGGATATTCCGGAGATAGAAACAATAATTCCCATATCAATAGTTTGCAGAGCAGATGTTGACGAAATAGTATCGAAATCAGAGGAAATTGTAAGAATTGCTGGTGATTTTAACAGTTTTGCTATAAGGACTAAGAGGAGAGGAAAAAAACACGACTTCACGAGTACGGATGTTAATATAAGGCTTGGAGCAAGGATAAAGGAGATAACGGATGCCGATGTAGATCTGGACTTTCCTGAAAAGGCAATATACGTAGAGATAATAGGTGATAAGGCGTATATAGGTGTGATAGATGGAAAGGAGGAAAGAAAGAAATACACACCGGAAAAAGTGGACATAAGAAAACTTTTGAATAAGATATCCATAGTCCAGATGCCTTATCTGGAAGACCTAACAGCAGCTAAAGAAATGGGCGAAAAAATAGGAAGAGCTGCACAGGCTTTTGAGGTTAAGGAGCTGATAATTGCTCCGTTCGGTTACGTAAATGCCTATGAACTTGAAGCCTTTATAAGAGGTGTAAGAAGGGGTATGATGACGAGATTAGAGATACAAAAGAGGGCTTATGCTAGAGAGGTTAGAGAGGTTCCCGTTTACGTTCAGGATCTCTATCAGACCGCAAGGGATAAAAGAAGAAAGAACAACGTTTTGATCGTTACAGATCCGACAGGAAAGCAGATAGTGGATGTCAAGAATAGATTAAAAAAGGATTTGAAGTTCTCGGATGAAGTCGTCGTTTTTATAGGTAGCAGGCAGGGGATTCCAAAAGGAGTATTCAGACTTGCCGATTACGTAGTTGATCTTGCACCCTACATAACATTTGCGACAGAACAGGCAATTCCTGCATCGGTAATAGCTTTAATAGGAGTTTACGAGGAGGCTGAGCAGGAAACTGAATGAATACAAATTAATAAGTAAGAAAAATATTATATTTAAATACATATCAAAAATTATCAGATAAAATTTAAGTGTTCTAAAAATTTAAAGATTTGTTCAGATATATTATGTGAGAGGTTAAGGGATAAATATAATGACGGGACATCGGGCTCTGAAAATCAGAACTTTTTAATGATATTCTGTAATAAACGTTAAATATAAACTCGTATAAATCTCTGATAGGCTGAGGTGATCGATATGAGGTTGAGCTCAGGATTAGTAATAGTTGGTGCTTATGCGGATAAAATAAGAAGGACTCTGTTTGCTCAGTTAAAGGATAAGATAAAGAGTAAGGAGTTGGATCCGAAGGATGTTGCCAAAGCATCTGCCGATTTAAATAAACTGTTGTATGAGATATTTGTTAACAGGTTAAAGCTCGATAAGGGTGATGTCGTTAGGATCATAGTCGATTACGATGTCGTCGATAATGAGGTCAGGTGGAATCTTGAAAGCCTGAAAATAGAGGTTTTTAAGAGAGTTCCAGAAGATGAGTACATTGAGGTCGTCAATGAAGCTGTAAGTAAAATAGAGGAGCTAGAAGAAATCGAGGAGGTTTCTTTTAGTGTTGAGAAAGCAGGTGAGACTGATCTAGGTGACGTAGTATACTTTGTAAAGGTAAATGAAGAACTTGCAGGAGCTCTCGTAATAACAGTTTTAAACGGTGAAGGAATAGTTAGAGGGGCTGTAACGAGACCTAATCCGATTGTTATAGAAAGGACAAGGATAGAGATAAGGGAAGATCTGGAGGAAGTCCTTACAAGGCTTATAGAAGAGAGCGGGAAAGAAGTTGACGAGGAGATCGCATCCAAGATGTTTGAAGAGATAAGGAGCACGGTAAGAGCGAGGGAGGAAATGGAAGAGGTGAAAAGAGAGGTTGAGATAACGGTTGAAAAAGCAGGAGAAACGGATTTAGGTGATACGGTTTACTACGTTAAGGTTGATGACGAGATTGCCGGTGCGCTGGTCATAACTCCTTTGAACGACGAGGGTGTTGTTAGAGGTGCAGTAGCCGAGCCTGATCCAATTCTAATTGAAAAGACGAGGATTGAAATAGGAGAAGATCTTGAAGATGAGTTGATCAGATTGATAAAGGAGAAGGGAAAGAGTGTCAGAAGGGAGACCGCCATTAGGATGATTGATGAGATTCGCGAAAGGATCAAGTGACGATAATTCTGTGCTTCCTTTTGCAGTCACAAAATGTCGCTAAGGAAGCTCGGCCCTTCAGGGCGGAGATGAATTAGGGGAGGAGGGAGGGGGTAGGAGGTTGGTTCATGTCATAAAAACTTTTATAAAGATTATTTATTATTGAAAATATTATAGAGGGTCGCTCTGACCTGGCCCGATGACACCAACCGAAGGCGATGATCCCGTCGTGAGACGGATGCGAGCTGGTTCCCCTTTGGGGAACCCTCGCCCTTTAGGGCGGGGAGGAGGTCAGACGATTAGATTTATTAACTTTATATAAGTAGGAATACTACAGATGAGGATTAGGGCTATAGCAATAGATATAGATGGAACGCTAACGGATAAAAGGAGGGCTATAAATTGTAGGGCTGTTGAGGCTCTTAGAAAATTGAAAATACCGGTAGTCCTGGCAACTGGGAATATATCGTGCTTTGCCAGAACAACCGCATTACTAATAGGAGTTTCAGACGTTGCGATATGTGAGAACGGAGGAGTAGTTAGATTTTCATACGATGAGGAGGACATAGTTCTTGGAGATAAGAGTAAATGTTTGAGAGCTCTGGAGATTTTAAAGAGGCACTTCGATGTCGAACTACTCGATGTAGAGTACAGAAAGTCTGAGGTATGTCTGAGAAGAAACTTCCCAATCGAGGAGGCAAGAAGGATATTACCCGGAGATGTAAGGATAATAGATACGGGTTTTGCCTATCACATAGTAGATGCAAATGTGAATAAGGGAAAAGCCTTGGAATTTATAGCTAAGAGATTGGGTTTAAACGTAAAAGAATTTGCAGCTATCGGAGATTCCGAAAACGACGTGGAAATGCTCAGAGTATCAGGATTCGGTATCGCAGTTGCCAATGCTCATCCAAAGCTTAAGGAAGTAGCTGATCTCGTAACATCAAAACCTGATGGAGATGGAGTGGTAGAGGCTCTGGAATTTCTCGGTTTGATTTAAAATTAGTCCGTTAACTTTATTAATGTATAATTCAAAATTTTAATTATATAAAATAAATGTAATTTTAGCAAAAAACTTATTAATTCCGTACCCTAGCCATCGTTATGGCTAGAAAGAGAAGGGCTAGGGTGAAGGATAAATGGTCTCAAAAGAAGTGGTATACGCTAATAGCTCCTGAGTACTTCGGGATGACTGAAATTGGAGAAACTCCGGCAGATGATCCTAACAAGGTTATAAATAGAACCGTTGAGATAACGCTTGCCGAACTGACAAACGACTACTCAAATCAAAATCCGTATAAAAAGCTCATATTTAAGGTCTACAAGGTATCGGGTGATAACGCATACACGAAGTTTCATAGGTTCGAGATGATGAGAGAATACATAAACAGTCTCATAAGAAGGAGGACGAGTAAAATAGATGACGTGATAGACGTAACAACTGCGGATGGGTATGTTCTAAGAGTTAAACCAGTCGCGTTTACCATTAAAAGATGCAAAACATCGCAGAGGAGTGCCATAAGGAAAATTATGAGGGAGGTAATAAATGGAAATGCAAGTAAAAAGAACTTCGTACAGTTCCTTCAGGAATGTGTATTGGGAAGAATTCCGTCGGAGATATATAAAAATGCAAAAAAGATATATCCACTTAGAAGGGTTGAGATAAGAAAGATTGAGCTTCTGGCAGAACCCAAGATTAAGGAGGTTAAGGAAGAAAAAGTGGCGGCATAGATATGTCTAAATCAAATTTTGAAAGGTTTATTAGGAATGTAGAATATTCAAAACACTGTATTCATTGTGAAGGGCTTGATCTGTCGATTAAAGACCCAAAGCACCATCCATCCTATGAAATAACAACTAGCTGTAATCTAAACTGTGTGTACTGTTACTCAAGAGTTGCATTGCTCAACGGAACTGCACCCAGGCCGGGATATTATGGGGATGAAAACCCAAGGGCTATAACGATATCCCAATACGGCGAACCGCTTTTGATAGGGGTTAAAAAGGTTGCATATATCATAAAGAGGTTGAGAGAAATCTTTGGAGATGTTAGAATAGATTTGCAGACCAATGGAACGGTAGACTTTAGTGAGCTTAATGGATTGGTGGATCTAGCAATGGTAAGTTTGGATTCCTCAAACCCTGATTTATATAAAAGGATTACGGGAAAGAATCTGTTCGGTATTGTCATAAAAAACATAGAGAAGTCAACCGATGCGGGGATTACTACAATAGTTAGATCAGTTTATCTGCCTGGGATAAACGATGACAACATAATAGAGCTTTCAAAGATCTTGAAAGAAATCGGTGTTCATGAAATGTTTGTACAACCCTGCTCTGTTTACAATGAATTCAAGGATAAGTTGATATCGATGGGGTTTGATATGGAAAGAGCCGAATCGATTTACGATTTTTTAAAAGTAGTATACAGATGTAGCCTAAACTTAAAAACGGTAATTCCGGGTTGTATGGCAGTTATATTAAAAGAAATATTGAAACAGATAGATGTAAACGATTTAAGATTTGTTAAAAGAAGGATAATTGCGATACATCCTCCAAGGATTAAGAGAAATTGGAGATTTACAATAGAGGTTTAAAATAATTGAGATCTAGAAAACATTAATTTTTATAAAATAACTTTTATCATCTCTCCTCCACATATCTTCCCCTCAACTCTATTTCCCTTGCCCTATTCAAAACGTCCTCGGCCTTTTCATATTCCCTGTAACCCTCGATGAATGCTTCTTTTAATTCCTCCCAATCGTCAAAGCTTGCTTTAAGGGATTCAAAGTAAACATGAATGTCAACACCTTTAGGCTCGATTCTGTCATCTATAAATGCGAGACCGAAGTCCACGAAATATATCTTCCCATTACTTAAGATCATGTTCATAGGCGTTATGTCACCATGGATTATCCCGGCTCTATGGAGCTTGGCAACCAGTCTTCCAATCTCCCTGCTTATCTCCCTATTCATAATGTTTTTAACAGGTTCTCCTTTGATTCTCTCCATAACTATCTTATCTCCTTCAACATCCAGTATAATTGGAGTGGGAACGCCAATTCTTCTTGCAAGTGCTATTATCTTCGCTTCTGTCCTAGTTCTGCTTCTTCTCAGGTATTCGTCCAATTTGCTATGTCTGTACCTCTTTGGTTTTCTTATCTTTTCAACGAAATCCTCATAAATCCTAACCTCAGCTTCTCCTCCAAGATATATCCTAATCGGCTCTTTCATAACCATAACACCCATGCAAGACATGCTTTAAACTTAGTTTCATATGTATTCTTCGAGACACCTTGGTTTATAAATTAAAAAATTTTTTGAAAGTGTTTTAAATCGGAATGTACTGAGTTTTTGATGTGGAGCATATTAAAGGCCTTAAGACAAAATCCTGATATCCTAATTCAATCGCAAAAAAAGAGACATGAAGATATAGGGATTGTGAAAAAGGCTATAGAACTGGATAAACTCTGGAGAAAAAAGATGAAATATCTGGATAATTTGAGACATGAAAGGAATGTAATATCTAAAAAGATAAAAGAGTCTAAGGATAAGAGAGAACTGATAGCGGAGGCAAAAAGATTGTCAGAATTAATAAAAAAAGAGGAAGAGGAGCTAAAAAAAATAGAAGACGAATTAAGAAGGGTTTTACTTTCGATACCGAACATACTTCACGAAACAGTTCCTGAAGGATACGACGAGACGGATAATGTCCCTGTAAGGTTCTGGGGCAAGCCTAAAGTTTACAAGGAGCATATTGATAGATTCCTAGAGCAAACAAGAGGATTTGAAGTGGAATACGAGGTGCTGGATAAACCCGTCATAGGTCATGCAGACTTCGTCGAACTCTTTGGATTTGCCGACACGGATAGAGCTGGAAAGGTATCTGGCTCCAGATTTTACTATTTATTTGACGATCTCGTATGGCTCGATTTCGCTTTAACATTTTACGCACTAGAGTTTCTGGCAGATCAGGGATTTAAAATAGTTATGCCTCCATACATGATGAGAAAAAAGGCATACGAGGGAGTAACTACCTTTAGCGATTTCGAGGAGATGATATACAAAATAGAGGACGAGGATCTATACCTCATAGCAACAAGTGAGCATCCAATAGCCGCTATGCACATGAACGAGGTTTTGACAGAGGACGAGCTTCCGCTGCTATATGCGGGGATCAGCCCTTGCTTTAGAAAGGAGGCAGGTGCACATGGCAAGGATACCAAGGGCATATTCAGGGTTCATCAGTTCAATAAGGTTGAGCAGTTCGTATTCTGTCTGCCTGATCAGAGCTGGGAATGGCATGAGAAATTGATTGAAAATGTTGAGAAGCTATGGCAGGGTTTGGAAATTCCCTACAGGATTGTAAACATATGTTCCGGAGATATAGGAGTAGTTGCCGCAAAGAAGTATGATTTAGAGGCCTGGATGCCCGCTCAGGGTAGGTACAGGGAGATGGTATCGTGCAGTAACTGCACGGATTGGCAGAGCTATAGGCTAAATATAAGATTCGCACAGGCGAAAGGATTTCCGTCTAAAGGCTTTGTTCACACACTGAATTCAACAGCAATCGCCACCACAAGGGCTATTACAGCAATAATCGAGAATCATCAGCTAGAAGACGGTAGGGTAAAAATTCCAAAAGTTTTAAAGAAATATTTGGAACCGATTGAAAACGCTCCAAAGGACTACATAGAACCGAAATCAAGATAGCTTAAATCGTATAACAATGCTGATCAACTGTCATTTCTGATAATTATAGAAATATATTGATAAATAGTGCTAGCTCGTGCATAATACAATAGAATATATTACATGTAATTCTAGTGGATTTTTAGTGTCGTTTAATCCTTTATATTACGCATGAGAAATTGAAATAACTCTCCTAATCTTTAATTTTCATACTCTCGTGTAATATCTTTTAGATCTAAAAATCTTTTGATTTAGACAATTATTTTCAGGGATTAATAAGAGTATTTTTACAATTATAGATTTTATTATTCATATTTTTAAACACTGAATGAACGGATTGATCTGCAAATATTTCATTGATGTCATGATTGATGATATCGTTTTTTCGATACACTCTATAATCATAAAGGAGATCATAATCTAAAGATTCGACAATTAAAGAATTTAATTTTATGTATCTCTTAAACAAATAGCAAAATATTTAAATATGCTTTTGATTTTATAAAGATAGGTGACGGCGGGCTTAGACATCTAATTCCTGCCGTCAAAAATAGTAGGGTTTATATATGGTAAGGGTTAGGGATGTTTTGATTTCGGGAGGTAGAGAGGTATGAAAGATTTGGGAGCTAAATTGGGAATAGCGACACTATTAGCCTTACTAATTGCAGCAGCCTCAGCAAGCGCTGCAAATGTATTTGTTTCGTTCACTAACAATACAGCAACTGTCGATTATGTCGTGAAGCTATACTTTAAGGATGTTGAAAACAAAACAGTTCCCTACCAGACATTAAATGTTACGTACAGGGATGTGTTCAGGGTGCAGGTATATGACCTTAATACGACACTATTCCCCAATGCACGATATGTTGATCTATACATCTATAGATTGGCAGATGGAGTTCTTATGGCAAAGTACTTAGACCTAACACTTGGAGAGGAAATAAGTGTAGACACATATGACCTAGACCTGAAACCAACACTGTACTGGTTCAAAGTTGTTGTAAAGGATGGTGATAAGAACGCTATATGCTACTTCACGTCCAAGAACGAGACAGATCTACCTCAGGTTGGCAATGTAACGAAAGTAGATACGATGTCTATAAGCCATCTGAACATCAGCGTGGACCCATCGACGTACACGCAGCCAATGATAGAGGTTGATGTTAAGAATCCAGATAACAGAGTTGCGATTGGTGATGACATCAAATTCGAAGTTAAAGTATGGGGTAGAAATAAGTTCACATGGGAGATGGAGAAGTACAACAGCACAACTCCTGTTAGGGGATTAACGTATGATGTTAAAACTGCTACAACGGCTAATTACATAAAGAAGACAGTTAGGATCAACACATATGACCTGTTTAACAATACCACGATTGGTGCACAGCCGGGAGATCATACAATAAAGATAAAGAGCGCTGATGCAAGCGTTGAGATTGTTATAAAAATAGAGAAGCCTGCATTGACTGCAAATTCCGATGTTAGCAAAGTGGTACCTGGTGGAGATATTAAGATATATGGAACAACCAATGTTGCTGAAACCGATGGTGGGTTAGACAATGTAACTACTGGTTCTAACTATGTGTTCTACTTCATATTCAACAACACCGATGTTGCTAAGGAAGATGTAACATGGGACCAGAATCTAAAGGGATTCACAGTCAAGGGATATTTCATATGTAACATGAGTGCAGTATCATTTGACACGACTAATGCATCAATAGTTGGATTAATGTTCAATCCAGTAGCAGTTGATAATAGATCATTGATAATTGATGACACGTTCAGCAAGACGTTTACGATTCCATCAGACGCCAGCACTGGAGACTGGGAGGCAATTGTACTTGCCATGGCAGTAACAAACGAGACAATGCTTAACACGACAATCATGAACGAGACTGGTAAGGTCACTAGCAAGATAATCGGAAAGGACGTGGTGTACTTCTCTGTAGAGAAGCCGACTATTGAGTTCACAATGGAGAGGACAACGTTTGCAAGAGGAGAAGACTTCAAGATAACTGGTAAGACGAACTTGCCTGAGGGTTCCAAGATATTCATAGTAATGGACAAAGATGATGTAGCAGAGCTGAGCTCGGACCTCAACGCAGCTATGAATCTCATGGCTGGAAGCTATAAGGCAGTGGAGGTAATAGTCGGTGCTGGAGGAGTCTTTGAAACTGATGAGTTCACAGTCAATCCGACTGCAGATCTGACGACGTATAAGGTATATGCTGTATGGGAGAGCGATCAGGCATTCGGACCCGCGCCGCCTGATGACGATACGAAGGCGGAGTGGGACAAGTACGTCTCGGCTACAATAAGAGTTGCTAAGGTTTCATTAACTGTGAAGGTTACTCCTGAAGATAGGAAGGTACCAAGAGGTGGAGAGGTAAAGATAGAAGGAGAAACAACTGCGGATTACGTCTATGTATATGCGAGTGATGAGAACGTATTCAAAGATGTGCATGAGGTACCAGGTGAGACTATAATCACGGGTGCAGATTTGAATCTAGCATTGAAGATAGTTGTGTCAGAGGGTAAGTTCAGCAAGAAGATCAAGGTCAGGGATGACGCAGATCCCGGTACCTACACGTTATACATATATGCACCGGCAAACACAAGCCAGATAAACAAGGCAACCGATGCTCAGGAGGCAGTCAGTATTACAGTACTCGAGGTGGGATTGGCGAAGGTACTTGTGAACGACAAGCCGTTTGAAGTCGGAGGAACAATCAAGATGCTGAGAGGAGGAGAGGTCAAGGTATTCATCGATACGCTGGCTGGAGATGTACTGGATGACGTAATGACTCTGAACTACACGTTCAAAGGACAGGGATTGAAAGCATCAGAAGGCAACATTGGAGCTTCAAACGGTACGTTTGAAGTATACCTCAAGCCGTTCATAAACCAGACTGCTGACAGATTTGAGGACGAATGGGACGGTGGAAACCACACATTAATACCGACAGGTCTGTACACGCTAGAACTTGAGCTATACGTAAGAGGAGATAAGGTTGACGAGCTATCGATACCTGTAGAAGTTTCACTGCCGACATACGAGTACACAATTCCGAGTGAAGTTGCGAGAGGAGAGGACTTAGTCATAAAGATAACATCAGATAGGGCAGGAGGATACGACAAGATATACGTAGCACTTAAGAAACCGGTAGGAATTGACTGGCAGACAGTTACACTAGATGAGAACGGAAGTGCAGAGGTATCATTTGCAACATACGGATACGATGTAGGAACTGTACTCAAAGTATATATAAGAGACTGGATGGGTACTGAGAAGAACGCACCTAAGGGCATCGAAGATTACTACGACATACTGCCGACAGATTCGTACGCCAAGTACTACGCTGCTGATGATGACATAGTAATCGCTCATGGAGTAGAAGTTAAGATTGTAGCTGCAGTCACTCCAACGCCTACTCCAACCCCAACACCCACACCAACCCCGACTCCTGTAACACCGACTCCAACTCCGACGACACCGACTCCGACTCCAACTACGCCAACTCCAACCACGCCACCACCAACGACACCGCCACCAACGACGCCTCCACTGACGACGCCTACACCAACTCCGACTCCAACTCCAGGATTCGAGGCAATATTCGCTATAGCAGGATTAATTGCTATAGCTTACCTGCTTAGAAGAAGACAGTAACTCCCCAATTTTTAACTCTTTTTTATTATTTTTGTTTTTTTGTAAATGTGCTCGATTAATAATTCCGATAATCTGCCCTCAACTTAACCATTTTATTCACAATCCTAGTAAAGACCTGCCTCGTGTAACAGTTTCATTTTTAGTAGAGAGTTTCGAATAAATGTGAAAGTCTAAGCAGTAACAATCTAGAGAAATAATATAAACGGTTTGGTTAAGTAACAATTAACTTGAAGCCTATGAAGAAGAGGAGGCTTATGAGTCTCTAATGATTCGAAGTTACCTAACGGAGTGCAGAGCAGAGAATCATGTAAAAAAAGAGTAAAAATAAAAATAAAGAAAAAGGTACTCCCGCTAGCTGGCTTCGGTATTTCATGGGTGATGAATATCTACGTGCCTACGTAGATAGGAACCCTAAACCTTTGCAATTTCTAAGATATTATCAGGTGTGTTATCCAATCTCGTCATGAACCCGTATGGACTTCAACTGGTGATTCCGTTATATTCTGTAAAAACACTTTTATAGATATTTCGTAGATCTTAGAATATGCTTCCATTAAACATAAAGCAGATGAAAAAGATGATAAAGCAGATGGGTATAGACATAACAGAAATAGATGCTAAGGAGGTCATAATAAGAACTTCGAGTGAGGAACTCGTATTTAAAAATCCAAGCGTTACTAAGGTCAGCGGAAGGGGTATAGAGATGTTTCAGATAATGGGTAGCTATGAGGTCATAAAGAAGATACAGATCAGCGAAGAAGATGTTAAACTCATAATGGAGCAGGCCGGCGTCAGTGAGGAAGAGGCCAGAAAAGCTTTAGAGGAAGCAAACGGAGATTTAGTTGAAGCTTTGATGAAGCTGAAGGGATGAAGCCTCCGGTAGTTCTGATAAGGGACAAATACAGTTTTTTAATTGAGAGATTTGAGGGAAAACTCCATACCCATGATGGAATCATAAATCTTGAAGAGTTAAGGAATAAGAAAATAGGAGATGAGATCTCAACGCATCTGGGGGTGAAATACAGGATAATTCCATTCAGAGCTGTTGATTTTTTTAAGCATTTTAAGAGATCGGCAACGCCCATAATGCCGAAGGACATCGGTGCCATAATAGCCCATACAGGGTTAAGTCCGGATTCACTTATACTGGATGCCGGGACAGGAACAGGTATGCTTGCAGCCTATCTGGCGTATTTCAACAAGTACGGTGAGGTCATAACAGTTGAAAAACGTAAAGAATTTGCACAAATCGCAAGGGAGAATTTCAGAATAGCTAGGTTAAAGAACATACATCAGATAGTATCCGATGTCCTGTTTGTAGCCGATGGGTTTAAAAAGGAGTTCGATCTGATAGTTCTTGACATGAAAGACGACATAAAATTTATTCCTAAGGCCTGGGATCTATTAAAGGTGGGAGGTCACTTGGTCGTGTATAACCCCTACATCGAGGATACGAGAAAGGTTTACGAGGTGATGATTAAAGAGGGCTTTAAAAGCGTCGAAAGTTTTGAGATAATTAAGATAAACTATGAGCATAAAAGGGTTGGAACAAGACCATTTACGAGGGTCTGGCATACAGGTTTCATCGTTATTGGTAGAAAGATCTAAAAGGAAATAGATTAGCTAAAGAATGTATATTTGCCCAAACGTGATCTCTGTGAGCCTCTAAATTTTTAAGCATACAGGATAAAAAAGTTTTAATCTCCGGTGAAAGAATTGAGAGTTCACTCTGATAAAGCAATTTTAGGCAAACTTCTCTTTAAAGACAGTTATAAGCTCTCCAACATTTTAATTTGTAGTTCGCGAATATAATTTAACTTATTTATACATGAGTTTGCTTTGAACTTGAGGTGATACGTGTGTTAGGAATATACGTGGCAATTCTCGCGACCATGCTCATATGGGCAGGATCGTTTGTTGCAATAAAAATAGCATTAAAATGTTTAGATCCTTTCAATCTTGCATTTTATCGCTTCCTAATTGCCTCTCCCATATTATTTCTGATATACAGGCCAAAACCACCCGATATAAGAGATTTGCCGTGCATTTCCGTTCTGGCTATGAGTGGTGTGACGCTGTTATATATAGTTCAGTTCATAGCATTAAAACTCACTACGGCAACCAGAGCATCGATACTGATAAATACATCTGCGATTTTTACGGCAATAATATCATATGCCTTTCTCAAGGAGAGGTTTACAACCATGAAGTCCTTAGGTGTTTTAATAGCGTTTGCAGGAGTTGTTTTAATAGTTTCTGGCGGGCTAAGCATATCGATTGAAACAATCGGAGATCTTCTGATGATCTTTGATGGATTTCTCTGGTCGATCTATACAGTCCTTGGAAAGGTCATGCTGAGGAAATACAATCCAGAAGATCTGACAACGTACGCTTTTATGATAGGGACTTTGCTGCTATTTCCCTTTGCAGTTTTAAGCGGTTTAAGAAATATACTTACGGTAAATACAGATGTCCTGCTGTCGATTCTATACCTTTCGATTCTTTGCTCTGTTTTTGCGTATGTCATCTGGTACAGAGCTCTTTTAAGAATAGAGGCGACAGAACTTGCCGTTTTCATATACCTAATCCCTCTCTTTACGGCTATCATGGCCTTCTTTATATTGAATGAAAGCATAAGGGTTTCCACCATAATAGGGGGTATTTTAACGATAGCTGGGGTGAGTCTTGTTGAAATCAAGAAGTGATGTTTTGGTTTTAAAAGTGTAGGAAATGCAATTATACTTTAAAGACATATCATCTCTATGGATGTCCTGCTCAGCAGAAAGGATACCATGAAACTCCTAATACTTTGTCAACTTTTGAATAGATTAAATCAGAGAGAAATTGCCAGAAGGCTGAATCTCACACCTCAGGCGATCTCTGAATATTTTAAGGATCTCATGGCCGAAGAATTCATATCATCGGGGAGGGATGGATACGAGATAACGGATAAGGGTCTTTACTGGCTTATAAAAAACCTGTTCAATCTGCACGTATTTACGGAAGAACTTCTGAAAAAACTCTATTCCACTTCCCTTGTAGCAATAGCCACCGAGAGTTTAAAAAAAGGAGATAACGTTTTTTACTGGTTCAGAAACGGATTGATATACTGTAAAAAAGTTGAGAAAAACTCAAACGCGATAGCACTGATGGATGCGGATAGAGATGAGGAGGTTTTGATAAAGCCTTTCGTTTTCAAACCACCGAAAAAGGGCAGGGCTTTAATAGTTGAGGTGCCCGATGTCATACACGGGGGTAGCAGAACTCTTGATCTATCTAAGCTAAAGGATCTCAAAGGATTGCCAGTCGCACTCGGCATCGAGGCTCTAATTGTTTGCAAAAAGCTTGGAATAAACCCGATTTTCTTCGGGGCGAAGGAGGCGTGTATAGAATCCGTACATCACGGATGCGATGTTATCGTTTTCTGTACGAGAAGTCTTATGAGTGATCTGATAAGGAGGCTAATAGAAGAGGAGATAGAGTTTGAGATATTGCGCGCCTATCATGATAAAAATCGATCGTAAGATCGTTCAAGTTCTTCAAGCTCTATAATCATTTCTAAGTAGGATTTTCTTATACTCTTACTTATATCGTATCCAAGCTTCCCTGCCAGTTCAAATATCTCTTTCTTTGCCTTATCCACATCGTCCGACTTCTTCTCAAACTCTATAAATCTACCAAGTCCTTCAACGTCGTCGACGCATATCGTTATATCTCCGATTTTATAAACTTCCCTGACCTTCCTTATCTCCTTGAAAGGTTTGAATCCGAGCCTCTTAAGCAACTCTACGGCATTTTCATAGCTATCTACGCTCACCTCAATCTCTTCTCTCGTCTTCGTCTCGTTGTCGACCTTGGGACCCTTGTACGTTATCCTCACGAACCCATTCTCCCTTCTAATCCTTAAAGCCTCATCTGTCTTTTTGAAATCTCTTACAGGAGATAAGAAGTACGTATCGGCCTCAGATCTCCTGCATATGAACTTGGCAATTCCTTTAATCTTTTCCAGTGTATCTCCTTTCAATTCAAACTTTATCTCGACTTCCATAAATTGCTTATATTCCGTGATATTATTGTTTTTTATGGAAATAAGACCGATCGGTTATGTAGTTGATGACGATGTCATAGAAATACTGCCAGAATTTGAGAAGGCTATGCTTGGACTGGATGAAGTGGAAAGGGTATGGGTACTCTACGTATTTCACAGAGCAGAAGAAAGACTTCTTGTTCATCCTCATGGTGAAAAAAGTGTTGTAAAAGGTGCTTTTGCGACAAGAAGTCCAAACAGACCTAACAGGATCGGTATGACTGCTGTTAGCATTTTAAAGATAAGCGGGAGGAGGATATTCGTGAGAGGTTTAGACGCATTCAAGGGATCACCGGTAATAGACATAAAACCCTATGCCGAAATATACGATCTGTTAGGATGCGTCCTGAGTAGGAATGAAATCAAGAAGAGAATCGTTTATGATGGATTGATAAGGGATTACATCGACTTGGATGTTCAGCTGCAGCCCAACGGATTTGATTGCACGTTAAGGGCAGTGGGTAGATTGAAGGGGCATGCAAGAATAGATTTTCATTCTAAGGAATTACCTGAAGTAGAGGAAATTGAGTTCAACAAGGATGGATGGATATTCCTTGAAAGGGGGTTTTACAAGGCTTACCTAAATGAAATAATAAATCTACCGGACGATATGATTGCAATAGCTAAGCCTAGGTCGACATTGATAAGGAGCGGTGTAGATGTTCTGACAGCAGTATGGGATGCCGGATATGTTGGAAGGAGCGAGGTCGGATTGGTTGTACACAACGAGAACGGAGTATGGTTAAGAAGGAACGCGAGAATAGTACAGCTGATATTTATAAAGCTTAGCGAAAAGACGGAACCCTATAGAGGTGAATACACCGGAGAAAACATTTAAAAATCTAACGAATTCACAAAATGCAAGGGAGCTCTGCCCTTCAGGGGGAGAGGGATTAGGGGAGTGTTTAGATTATGTTGAAGAGAATTGCAAACTTCTCCCTAAACATTTTTATTTCCCCTCTCTTATTTTTTTCTTCAGAGGGTTGCTCTGACCTTGTCCGATGACAAAAACCGAAGCATATGATGCTGTCGTGAGACGGATCCGATGGTGTTCCCTATGGGGAACCCTCGCCCTTTAGAGCGGGAGGAGGTCAGTTAGCCGATTTTATCTCAATCTTATTCAGCTTCTTCATGAGGTAGTTTATCGCAAACCTGAACGCGTATTTTGCAATCCTGCTCCTGAGCCCTCTTTCCACTATGTTTGAATCCTTTTTAACCTGAGAAACTGTTTTCTTCAGAGACTTAATCATGAGTTCTCTTCTTAAATCGTCTTCAATCAGATCCTTTAACGTGACGAGATCTTCTCCTCTGTAGGCACCCATTGGTATGAACGGTAGCACGAATATTATGACATCGTAATCGTAAAGATCTTCAACGAGTTCTATGCTCTTTATGACGTCATCATCGGTCTCCTCTGGGATTTTTGTTATCATCGTTGCCACAACAGTCCATCCAGAATCGTTTAAAACACCTATCGCATTTTTAACTATTTCAGGGTATTCTTCAGGTTTAAACGGTTTAACCTTTCCCGGCATGACTTTTTTTATGAGTTCGGGACTTCCAGTCTCTATCCCAACCTCTATAAACGTTCTCCTGTCAACGTTAACGTATTCGTTTCCTATCCTTTCAACTAGCCTAGGATTGCACATGACAGATGATGCGCAAACGAAATCAACACCGACAGGTATATCGTTTGAGATTCTCCTCACGTTTTCAAATAGGCTTATTATCTTCTCCTCATTTGGTATCAGATCCTTTGAACCGTATCTCAGAAAGTCATCCGAATGCAGACCAATAGACCTTATCCCACTCCTCAAGTTCAACTCTATCTCCTCTTTTATTTTTTCAAACGGAATAGATCTAAATTTCAGAAGTGTCGGTGTGCAGAATTTGCATCCCCTTCCACATCCCCTTGTTATCTCCACGATTCCGTTTACGGATGGAGTTTTAATTGTCGGAATTTCATCTATATCTACGGGTTTTCCGTAGACTACTTTTGGAAGCTCTTCACCGTTTACAGCCTTTTTAAATAGATCTATAATAATCCCTTCTGCTTCCCCTATTACAACCGTGTCAATCCCGAGTTTCTCTTGGACGTTCAGATCAACGAACTGCCAGGATGCAGGACCTCCTACAATTATTCTCGGTTTGTATTTCCTCACAGATGGATGGTTCAGAATCTCCATAAACGATTTGGACATGTAAGATTCCGGCTTAAATGGAATTCCGAGGAGCATGAGTGTCGCGTAGACTATCCCGCTTCCGTAACTAATTCCAAGCGGATCCATGCAGGAAATACCTAGCACCCTTGTATCATCTTTTACGACTAGATGTAACTTTCTGGGATCCGCCACTATTACCTCATCCCTCGAAAACTCTTCTAGTAGCTTCGCTTCAACCTTTGCCAACCCATAGTATGCTATCTTTGATCTTCCATCTTTATCGCTATAAGTCGGAAATAACCTGTTTGCGATAAAATCTCTTAAAATACAGGATGGAAGAGCGGATGCAAAACCCATATACGATGTGCCGTTATAATCGCTCATCAGAGCCTTGCTGGCAGTTAAAACTATTTTCATATATTTAAAAAAATACTTTATGACATTAAGTTTTTCGCTGTTGACTTAAACCCTTCTGAGGGGTTCCCACTCAATACCCTTTTTAAATATAAACCTTAAAATAGAATATAACGCTGAAATCTGCAATACGAAGAAGTACATCATAAGGGATAGTATGCCCTTGATACCATCTCTAAATCCGAGCTTGTATAACGTATAGGGAAATACGAATATCAAAAGCGGTAAAAATAAAATTATCATGTACGTCGTAGTCAGGGAAAATATCCACGAAAGTATAAACTTGGGATTTCCCGAGTTTAACACAGCTCTTATATACCTCCAAAGCTGCAGACCACCATAATACCATCTCTTCCTCTGTTTGAACAGATCTACCCATGTAACTGGTGCCTGCTCAAAAATCCTTGTATCCCAGACGAATACAGCCTTGTAACCCAGCGAATGCATTCTAGTTGCAAAGTCCGCATCTTCTGCGATTGCTTTTTCATTTAAACCGTACTTTAAAAGTTTGTCGTATCTGAGGACACCTATTAACCCGTTGAACTGTTTAAAGCTTGACTTTTTTAAAAGGAAGTTTAAAACCTTGTATTCAATCCATACAGCTCTTGAAACGAGGTTTATAGGATTTGATATGTACCTCCTTGAAGATGCTATATACGCATTTCTTTCCCTCTCCAATCCCTCCACGCACTTGATTATAAAATCCCTATCGGGTTCTGAGTCTACGTCGAATATTGCAACGTAATCCGGATTGAATTCTGATAGGTATTTTATTGCATCGTTTATGGCACCTGCTCTTTTTCCCCTTGTACCGTTCCTTTCCAGTACATCAACGCAGAACCTCTTAAGTATGAGTGACCTCCTATCGTCTGAACTGTTCCTGTCCACGACATAAACTATTTTAGTCCTTAATCCTTCGTAGTCTAAACTCAGCACGTTTTCGACGGATTTTAACAGTATTTCAGGAGGTTCGAAGGGAGATACGGGTATAACTACTGCGATCTTCTTTTCCATGCCGATGGGTAGACACCTCTTTCCATTATTACCCTGTTAACATCTACAACTATTCCGCTCTTAACCTTTAGAATGTCTTCGGCATTCATTAGAGCTTTTCCAAGGGCAACTAGCTCATTTTTTAACGTAAATATTGCAACTAGTTCATCCTTTTTAACGTTTTTCTCTATATACAGTACACCCTTGGCTGTAAGATCTGCACCGTGACATATGGCATCAACTGCTGTATCCTTAATGACTATCTTCGGAACATCAATTAACGCAAGTTCCATAGGCTTTATGATCTGTCTAAGGTATTTTTCCTCCCCATCTTCCTTCCAGAACATGTAAGCATCCAGTAAATCCTGCAGCGTATAGCACATGTCCTCACTAAAAATCCCAGTTCTTATCCTTCTCAGTTCCTGCATGTGCGCCCCACAACCAAGTATTTCACCTATATCGTTGCAAAGCTTTCTGATATATGTACCAGCCTCTGTAGTAATTTTAAATAGTACATCTCTACCGTCTATCTCAAGCACGTCTATTTTAAATATCTCTCTTACCCTAAGCCTCTTTTTTACTGCAGATTTAAGCGGAGGTCTCTGGTAGATCTTGCCTTCAAACATCTTAAGGGTTCTCCTTATCTCTTCCTCTCTTACATCCCCATGCAGTCTCATAAGGCATACGTATTCCTTTTCAGAACCCTGAAGGATCTGAACGAGTTTTGTCGCATCCTCGATCATTACTGGTAAAACACCTGTCACCCTCGGATCCAGCGTTCCGGTGTGACCGGTTTTTTTTACCTCAAGAATCCTCCTGACCCATACAACTACCTCATGACTGCTCGGGCCCATGGGTTTGTCTATGCAAACAAAACCCTTCTGAATGTATTCTTTAATCGGTCTGTTAAACGGATAACAGCCAAATCTTTCGTCCGTTTCTCCCTCCTCCTTTACATAAAATTTCTTATCAAATCCCTTTTTTTCCATCATATCTCTTATAAGCATGTTAAAGATAACACTATGCGTTTTAAAAATTCTGACCCTAAGTTGTTCTGTCGATTATGAATGGCTGAATGGATGCTGTTTTAAATCGCATACAATTCTGGATTTTTATAGCAGATTGAAGGATAAAATGCCTAGATGTCTTTAACTCTAAACGATGGGCTTTCTTAGCAGTTTTTTGTAAAATCATTTTTATATCTTCTAAAATATGCGAGAATTGAACCCGTCGGCACAAAAATCAACAGCTTTATAAATTGTATTAACAGCTTATTTAATGCGGTGGGAATATGAATATATTTGAAAAAGCACTATCCTTAAATAAGATTTTTAAAAACAGGGATGTTTTAAGGCATACGTACACGCCGGATAGATTACCTCACAGAGATGAACAAATAAATACAATTGCATCAATTTTGGCCCCTGCTTTAAGGGGTGAAACACCTTCCAACATACTGATATACGGTAAAACTGGTACGGGTAAAACTGCTACTATAAAGTTCATAGGAAGGCAGCTGGAGGAGATGAGCAGGAAGTTGGGTGTGAGGTGTCTGTTCCATTACATAAACTGTAAGCTTATAGATACTCAGTATAGGGTTTTTGCGTCAATAGCAAATGCGCTGGGAAAGAATGTACCGATGACTGGATGGCCAACCGATCAGGTTTACGAGATAGTTAAAAAGGCCATAGATTCAAAAAAACAGGTTATAATAGTCGTATTGGACGAGGTCGATAGGCTCGTGAAGAAGGGTGATGAGGCCCTTTATAACCTATCCAGAATAAACTCAGAGCTCGAGAGGGGTAGGGTTAGCATAATAGGAATCTCAAACGATTTAAGATTTAAGGATTATTTGGATCCGAGGGTTATAAGCTCTTTAAGCGAGGAAGAAGTTGTATTTCCTCCCTATAACGCTGAGCAGCTTAAAGATATACTGGAACAGAGAGCAGAACTTGCATTTTACGATGGCGTTCTCGACGATGACGTAATACCTCTCTGCTCTGCGTTGGCTGCACAGGAGCATGGCGATGCAAGAAAAGCGCTTGATTTATTGAGGGTTAGCGGGGAGATAGCTGAAAAGGAAAACGCCGGGAGGGTTACTAGGGAACACGTTAAAAAGGCGATAAGAAAGATAGAGAGCGATCACATAGCAGAGGCAATAAGAACTCTACCGACACAGAGTAAACTACTACTATTCGGAATGGTAATACTTACGCAATCGGGTTACAAGAAGTTTACGACAGGTGAAGTATACGCAGTTTATAGAAGTCTGTGCAAGAAAGTTGGGCTGGATGTATTAACACAGAGAAGAATTAGCGATTTGATCTCAGAACTGGATATGCTCGGACTTATAAACTCAATTGTCATATCTAAGGGCAGGTACGGTAGAACAAGAGAGATAAGCCTAGATTCATCGGTTGAGGATATAAAAAGGATCATACTGGAGGATTATAGGCTTGAATGCCTCTCGGAATTTGAAAGGGATTTGAAAAGTCTTAAATCTCTGAGCTCATTCCTAACCCATTAAAACTTTAAAATCGTTAATCCTTATTTCAGTTAGCCCATAAACCTATAAAAACCGTTCAAGCGATCGGGGTGTATACCGCATGATAGAGAAGGATTACAGGTTTAAAGAGGTAGAAGAGAAATGGGTAAAAACTTGGAGAGATGACATGTACAGTTTTGATTGGAATTCCAGAAAACCCCATTACATAATAGACACGCCACCACCATATCCAACCGGATCATTCCATCTCGGCAATGCCCTAAACTGGTGTTATATCGACTTCATCGCCAGGTATAAGAGGATGAAGGGATATGAGGTGATGTTCCCTCAGGGCTGGGACTGTCACGGACTGCCAACCGAGGTAAAGGTAGAGGAGTTGTACGGTATTAGCAAGGGAGACATACCCAGAGAAGAATTTAGGAGGCTATGTATCGAGTTCACAAAGAAAAACATAGATATCATGAAGAAGACTATGAAAAGACTTGGATTTTCAATTGATTGGACAAAGGAATATATAACCATGCTCCCCGAGTATTACAAGAAAACACAGTTATCTTTCATTAAAATGTATAAAATGGGTCTAATATATAAAGGTTATCATCCCGTTGTGTTTTGTCCGAGATGTCAGACGACGATTGCGCTGGCGGAAATAGAGTATAGAAGTACAAAGACACTATTAAACTATATAGTTTTTGGGGAAGGTGAAAACAAGGTGACAATTGCAACCACAAGACCAGAATTAATTCCAGCATGTGTTGCAATTGCCGTTCATCCAGAAGACGATAGATATAGGCATCTGATCGGAAAAAAAGTAAGAATTCCAATATTTAATTACGATGTGGAAATAATAGCGGATGAGGAAGTAGATCCGGAGTTTGGAACGGGAATAGTCATGATATGTACATTTGGAGACAAGCAGGATGTAAAGTGGTGGAAGAAGCACAAACTCGATTTAAGAATAGTTCTTGAGAAGAACGGGAGATTGAACGATAAGGCAGGTAAGTACAAGGGTCTTACAACATTGGAAGCTAGAAAAAAGATATTAGAGGATTTAAAGGCTGATGGTAGACTTGTTAAGCAGGAGGAAATAGAACAGAGCCTTGGAGTATGCTGGAGGTGCAAGACACCAGTTGAAATCGTTATAGAGGATCAATGGTTCATAAAGGTTGATAAAGAAAGAATACTAAACGAGGCTAGGAAGATCAGATGGATTCCCGAACACATGTTCTACAGACTTAAAAGCTGGGTTGAGGGGATGGAATGGGATTGGGTTATAAGCAGACAGAGGATTTTCGCAACACCAATTCCGGTTTGGTACTGTAAAAGATGTAATTCTATAATTGTAGCAAAAGAAGAATGGTTACCTGTTGATCCAACTAGGGATTTGCCGAAAGAACCATGCCCAAACTGCGGAGGAACTTCGTTTGAAGGAGAAAGAGATGTGCTGGATACTTGGATGGATTCGTCGATTACACCACTTGTAATAGCTGGCTGGCCTGATCTGAAGGAGTATCCTGTTAACCTTAGACCACAGGGGCACGATATAATAAGAACATGGGCATTCTATACAATTCTTAGATCCCTTGCACTGGTTGGCAGAATACCTTGGTATGAGATAGTGATAAATGGAATGGTTCTCGGAGAAGATGGAAGAAAAATGAGCAAGAGCTTAGGGAACATAGTTGAGCCCGATGAGATAATCGAGAAATACGGCGCCGATGCTTTAAGGCAGTGGGCTGCAAGTGGTGTTGTCGGAGATGATGTCATTTTCAGCTGGAAAGAAATCGTATTTGCCTCTAGATTCCAGCAGAAGTTCTGGAGTATCCTCAGATTCACGCTTATGCATTTGAAGGATGAACCAAAGGATGAAGATACGAGATACCTCAGGGATGCAGACAGATGGATTCTTTCAAGGTTAATAAGAGTTATTAAGGATGTGGACGAGCATATGGAGAACTATAGGTTTTCCGAGGCTCTGAAAACTATTAGAAGCTTTGCTTGGTATGAGTATGCAGATAACTATCTGGAAATTGTAAAAAACAGACTGTACTCCGGGACAGAGGATGAGAAAAAAGGTGCCAGATTTGTGCTGTATAAGGTTATAAATGTGTTGATAAGATTGTTGGCACCGTTCACTCCCTTCCTTGCGGAAGAATGCTGGTATAGATTAAATGAAAGAATAGGAAGGAAAGCGAACAGTGTTCACCTTCAAAGCTATCCAAGTGTATACGAGATCTTCAGACCGTTGCTGAACGATTCAATTGTTATTAAAACGGTTGAGGAGTTCGACAGGAATATACTCACGGCACTTATGACAGATCATAAGTCCTTCGAAGAACTCGTAAGATTTGAATGGGATAAAATCGAAAAGATCTTGGAAAAAATCGAAAGAAGAGGGGAATTGATAAAGGAAATAGTGTCGGAGATAAGGAGATTTAAGCACGACAGGGGCTTACCGTTAAACGCACCCCTGAAGAGAGTAATGATATATTTACCAGAAGGAATAGATACCAGAGATCTTGAAGGAGCTGTAAATTCAAAGGTTGAAGTACTGAACGAGATTCCAGATATAGAAATTAGGGTTAAGAAATTAAAGCCCAAGTTCAATATAATTGGACCCATGTTTAAGGATAGGGTTAAGGATATAATTAAAAGCGTTGCGAACCTCTCAAATGAGGAGAAGGTCAAATTTATTAAAGATGGATTTATAGAAATAGAATTAAATGGTAAAAAAATAAAACTAGATATAAATTGGTTTGATGCCGAGATAGAGAAGACATTGGCGGGTGAGGAGATAGAGGTTTTGGAAACCAAGAATTCGGTACTGGTTGTCGAGGTATAATCATCGAAACATATATATTTCTAAATTTATTAGTCTTTGAGAATGACCGTGATACAGTTCTTAGGAGGTTGCAGGGAAGTTGGAAGGTCGGCATTAATGGTAGATGGCATTATGCTCGATTATGGATTGAAACCATCAGACCCACCAGAGTTTCCCGTAAACGGTACGGCTCCTCATTCGCTCATAATAACCCATGGTCATCTCGATCACGTCGGAGTTGCACCTAACCTAATGGATTATGACCCTAAGGTCTATATGACACCTCCAACCCTTGAGCTTTCCGTTTTACTCCTTAAGGATTCCATGAACATAATGCACATGCCGCCTTATACGAAAAGACAGTTCAGACAGTTTGAGAGTAATACTATAGAGGTTGATTACGAGGAGCCCTTTTATATAAACGGTTGGGAGATTACCCTATTTAACGCTGGGCATATTCCTGGAAGTGCAAGTGTTCACATGTCTAAAGATGTAAACATACTGTATACAGGGGACATAAAGCTTGAGGAAACGAGATTGCTCGAGCCGGCGTATGTCGATTTTCCTGAAATAGATATATTGATAATTGAGA
The DNA here is from genome assembly GCA_964471215.1 of uncultured archaeon. Lineage (GTDB taxonomy): Archaea > Halobacteriota > Archaeoglobi > Archaeoglobales > Archaeoglobaceae > Archaeoglobus_B. The sequence goes on from CAYYFC010000005.1 coordinate 45,134, forward strand.
GCACTTATTTCGGGACAAAGCATCCCAATAGAAAGGATTTAGAAAAGGCTTTTGTCGAAGCAATCCTTGAAACACTGGATAATAAGGGTCATGTTATAATACCAGCGTTTGCAGTCGGCAGAACTCAGGAGGTACTGATGATACTTGAGAGGTATGGTATAACGCCGTACATCGACGGTATGGGAAGGGAGGTATTCAGAATTCTTGAAAGATATCCGGATTATATAAAGAGTGCCAGGGCTTTAAGAAAGGCTATGAAAAATGCGATTCCCGTTGAAAAGGGTAGAAGAGAGAGCTTATTGGACGAACCGTGTGTGATAGTTACGACGGCCGGTATGTTAAACGGTGGACCAGCACTATTTTATATATCTAGGCTTTACAACGACGAGAAATCAAAGATAATACTTACGGGATATCAGGTCGAGGGTACGAATGGGTACACGGCGTTAAATCACGGTATCATAAACCTAGGAACTAAGGTCGTTAAATTAAAAATGGGAGTAGAACTCTACGACTTCTCAGCTCACGCAGACGATGAGCAACTGAAAGAACTCGTAAAAATAGCAGTTGACAGAGGTGCTAAGACTGTATTTACCGTGCATGGCGAGGACACCGAAGGATTTGCAAATTGGATAAGAGAAGAATTCGATGTTGAGGCGTATGCACCAAAAAATGGAGATATATATGTCATCTGATTACGTTAGAGGCTTAACGCTGATTTTGAGCTTCTTGCCCTCTATTTCGACTTCGAATGTCCCCTCTACTTTGCCGCCAACTGGGAAAGGCTCCTCCTTCATCTCTCCCTTTAAAAATCTTAAGCCAGTTTGCGGAAATAATGCGTAAATTAAAACGTCTTCATCGCTTAGATTCTCGAATCCCATCTCTATTAACTCCTGTCTTCTCCTCTCAAATTCGGGTTCGAGTAAATCTGCGGGTCTACATTCGATCGGCTTTTCATCTCCCAATATCTTTTTTCTTATTTCATCCTTAACTGGTGCAGGTGTCCTGCCATACATTCCCTTAACGAGATCCTTTGTCTCTTTTGGAACGACCTTATATCTCTCACCAGTTAGAACGTTTAAGACAGCTTGAACGCCTACTATTTGACTCGTCGGTGTTACTAAGGGAACGTATCCCAGATCTTCTCTAACCTTTGGAACCTCTTTCAGGACATCCTTAAGTTTATCCAACGCGTTGTATTCCTTTAACTGAGCTATCAGATTCGAGAACATGCCGCCCGGAATTTGATATACGAGGACATTTGTATCGGGAATGGTTGATCTTGGATCTATATAACCGGAGTACTTCTCCCTAATCTTCATGAAGTATTCCCTAACCTCGAGGAGTACATCCAGCTTTACACCTGTCTTATACCCCAGTTCTTCAAGTGCATAGACTATACTCTCAGTAGGCGGATGAGAAGTTCCCATGCTGAGAGGAGACATGGCCGTATCAACCATTTCTGCACCGGCTTCAACTGATTTCAGAAGAGTCATGGATGCCATACCGCTTGTGTAATGGGAATGAACATCAATTGGCAATCCTATCTCCTTTTTTAATGCCTTAACGAGATCATAAGCAACTTTCGGTGATAGCAAACCTGCCATGTCCTTTATACATATTGAATCCACATCTAAGCTTGCCAATTCTTTTGCTATTTCCACATACTTATCTATCGTGTGAACAGGAGAAATTGTATAGCATATTGTTCCCTGCACAATTGCTCCCATTTTTTTAGCTGTTTTTATAGATGTTATTAGATTTCTGATGTCGTTCAATGCGTCAAATATTCTGAATATGTCCAAGCCGTTCTCAACTGTCTTCTCTATGAATTTCTGAACTATGTCATCCGGATAATGTCTATAACCTACGAGGTTCTGACCTCTTAAAAGCATCTGCAAATACGTATTCTTAACCTTTCTCCTAATCTCTCTAAGTCTTTCCCACGGATTCTCATTTAGATACCTGTGGCATGCATCAAAAGTTGCGCCTCCCCAAACCTCAAACGAATAAATTCCTGCATTGTCGAACGTTTCGAGTATTGGAATGATATCTCTAGTTCTCATCCTTGTGGCCAGTAGCGATTGATGAGCATCTCTAAGTGTTAGATCGACTATCTTAACCCTCATCCCAAATCCCTAGAGTTCAGGTTATATAAATGTCTTCATGGAAGTGGAAGATGATCTGATTAGCCGAAAGCTGTTACGTTTTTAATAGAAAATTATAGAAATTTATAAACTTTTGAGCTAAGACGTAAGCAGAAGAGCAATGAACATACAATCCTAACGTTTTATGAATTCTCTTAGCTACTTTACTCGTATTTGCTGGATTCACTAGATATACTTTGAATCCCCTCTTTGAAGCCATACTGACACCATAATGCAACAACTCTCGCTTTGCAAACTTAGAAATCTTACGATTTGCCTTACGACTTTTCGTAAACCTTCTCTTCTTAATCCTATTAAGGTGTTCGAATAATACAATTCCTACACCGTGATAGTAAGCGTAATCGAGCAGTTCGGCCAAAGCTTTCAACCTAATGTCTTTAGCCTTACTCTTGGGAAAACCGTGAGAAGTTATAAAATCGTTGCAAAATCTCGCCTTTTAAGGCTGGGATACGCAAGGAGGCAGTGAAGGGGTTGTTGGTAGCTTTAAATACTTCGAATTCCCACAAGAAGATGAAATGTTTCCTATGACGTCCCTTAAGGGGAAAGAGATAGTTTGCTTAGCCTGCTCCTTAACGAGGGGAGCGGGATGGGGCTTCAGTGGGCAAGCCCTTAACCCCCGTATGAAGCCTTGCTGAGAAGGCGGGTGGAACGGGAGAAGCTCCACCCCCTTTAGGGCAGGATAGCTCACTTCGGGGAAGTATTTAACTTTAATGTCTCTAATTCTCCTATTCCAATCGACTATAACCATGTTAATTCTGTCCGAATTTAGGTCGAGGGACGCAATCAGCTTATCACAAGCTACTCTGTATTGGAAGAGTTCAAAGGGTAAGCTAAGGTGCGGGTATATTTTGCCATTCCTAAAGACGACTTTAGCCGTGTATTTATTAGCTTTGATAAACCTCTCTCCGAAGTCGTGTCTAAACGACAATCATTCCCTCGAAAACGTATCTCTGATTTTTACTTCGTGATTGTCAATTCTAACGTTTCTGTTACCCCTCTCATTCGACTTTGCATAACTGACTAAAAACTTCGATTTGACGTGAACGTGCTTGGGATTGCTACCGTTATTTTTACATCCTTTTACGAGCATCCTAGCGTAGTTCCATGCCGAATCGGCATACCACCAGTTGTTCAAGATTTTTCGTAGCTCTTTAACTCCACTTGATCTATCCATACCCTTCGACTGTAGTTTTACAGCGACGTTAACGGCTTCTCTAAACTTATAACAGAGTCTAACGAGTTTCAA